>JAJXWF010000082.1 GCA_021781735.1 Actinomycetes bacterium | reverse complement strand
CCTCGTGGAACGCACCCATGGTCGGCACGAGCCCCACGCGGCCCGCTCCAGCCACCGCAGTGCGCACCGCCGCGGCGTCACGTAGGATCTTCATCGTCCATCCATCCTTGTCATTAGGCTGTCGCGCCGGTCGGGTCGCTGCCATCCCGGAATCGGTCTCATCGTCTCGCCGCCTCGACCATCGCGTCATACATGGGCAGCAGGTCGGGCGTACGCTCCCCCAGCGCCGCGCGGTGCCGAGCGATCGTCACCGCATCCCCCCGGACGATGGGGCCAGTGAGCGCGTCCGCGCCGAGCCGGGCCCAGTTGTCGACCGTCGCCCGCACGATCGGCAGCAGGTCGTCGCGCGACAGCCCTGCAGTGGCACCGATGCGCTCGGCCGCGTCCTCCAGGATCACCAGGAAGTTGGACGCGATGCTGGCTGCGGCGTGGTAGGCGGCACGGTCTGCGGGCGCGATGCGGATGGGTCGCATCCCGAGCACCTCCGCGAGCGTCACCGCGACCTCGGCACCCGCCACGGCGCAGGGGACGCCGTGGAAATCGACGCTGGCACCCGCCGCAAAAGTCATCAACGGATGGAGCGAGAAACTCCGGTGGTCGCCCAGAGGTTCGAGGCCGGTGGCTCCCGAGCAATGGCCGACCAGCGGCCCGGCCGGCACGGACGCGGCCGCGGTGGCGATCTGCGCATCGGGGACGCACAGCAGCACGACGGTGACCTCGGACGCCGGTGACTCGCCGCGGCTCAGGGGCCCGTCGACGCTCAGTCCGGCCTCACGGAGGGCCCGCGCCATCGCGGTGCCCAGTCGTCCGGCACCCACCACCGCAACCCGCTCGAGTTCCTGCATGTCCCCCCATGGCCGACACCGGTCGGGTGATGTGTCATCCGTGCCGGATCCGGCACGGGACTCAAGTTTACGGCCGGTCCTGCTGCTTCGGCCGCACCAGCGGGAACGCGATCACCTCACGGATGGAGGCATCGGTGAGCATCATGACGAGCCGGTCCATTCCCATACCCAGGCCGCCGGTGGGCGGCATCGCGTATTCGAGAGCCGTGAGAAACTCCTCGTCGAGTTCCATCGATTCGGGGTCGCCGGCGGCGGCCTGCAGCGATTGTTCGGTGAGACGCTGACGCTGGACGACCGGGTCGACGAGTTCGGAATAGGCGGTGCCGATCTCGGCGCCGAAGGCGACGAGGTCCCACCGTTCGGCCAGTCGTGGGTCGTCGCGGTGAGGTCGGGTGAGCGGCGACACCTCCGCCGGGAAGTCGCAGTAGAACGTCGGGGCGACGGTGCTGTGCTCGATGAGACGCTCGTAGAGCTCGAGCAGAACCGCACCGCGTGACCACCGCGGGTCGGTCGGGATGTGCAGCGACCGAGCCAGCTGCACGAGTTCGTCGCGGGTGGTGTCGGTATTGATCTGCTGCCCGGACGCCGCAGAGAGCGCGTCGTTCACGGTCACCACCGGCCAGGGCTCGGCGAGGTCGACCTCGTGGGCGCGCCCGGCCGCGTCCCGGCCGCGGACGACCGTGCTGCCGAGTGCCTCGTCGGCGGCGGCACGGATGAGGCGCTCGGTGAGGTGGCGCATCGACGTGTAGTCGCCGTACGCCTCGTAGGCCTCGAGCATCGTGAACTCGGGGTTGTGGGTCGCGTCGGCACCCTCGTTGCGGTAGTTGCGGCCGATCTCGAAGATGCGATCCATACCGCCGACCATCAGCCGCTTGAGGTAGAGCTCGGGCGCGATCCGCAGGTACAGCTCGAGATCGTAGGCGTTGATGTGGGTGCGGAACGGCCGGGCGTTGGCGCCGCCGTGAACGGTCTGCAGCACAGGCGTCTCGACCTCGAGGAAGTCATGGGCGAGCAGGGTGCTTCGTACAGCCTGGATCGCCCGCGACCGCGCCGTCAGTCGCGCGCGTGCCGGACCGCTGCTCATCAGGGCGAGGTAGGGGCGACGCACCCTTACCTCGGGGTCGGCGACGCCGAGGCGCAGATCGGGTGGCGGGCGCAGGGCCTTTGCCGTGAGCCGCACGGTGTCGGCGATCACCGACGCCGTGCCGGTGCGCGAGGTGCCGGTCCGGCCGACGACGCCGCAGTGGTCGCCGAGGGCGAGGTGCCGGGTGACCAGGGTGAGCGCGTCGGGTGCGGCGGCCCGCTCGATGACGACCTGGATGCCGCCCGACCAGTCGCGCAGCTCGAGGAACACCACTCCCCCGTGGTCGCGCAGCGAGAGCACCCTCCCGGCCACCCGCACGGGGGTTCCGGGGGCCACTGAACCGGCTTGGCCACACGAGGTGTCGCGCCGGAACGCCACCGGGTAGGGGTCGGTGCCGGCGGCGAGAAGTTCGTCGCGGACGGCCATCCGGTGCCGGACCTGCCGCGGCCGGACGGGGACCACGACCTGCTCGGCCCGGGCGTGGCGGGCCAACCACTCGGCCGCCTCGGGCGACTCGTCGAGATCGACGAGTCGCTGCTGCGGTGCGGTGACGAACCGTCCGGGCAGTTCGACGAACCCCTCGGCGACACCCATTGCCAGCGCCACCGTGGCGACGTCTGCGGCGTCCTCGTAGCACAGGAAGCGCGGCTGCCACTGGGGAGCGTACTTGACGTTCGAACGGTAGAGCTGCTCGATCTGGAACCACCGGGAGGCCACGAGCAGGGCCCTGCGCTGGAATCGCTGGAGCGGGGTCGCACCGACCTGGGCACCCTCCTCGAGCGCGGCGCGGAACACGGCGAAGTTCAACGACACCGTGTCGACCCGCAGGTCGCGGGCCCTGGACATCAGCCCGGCAACCATGAACTCGGTGATGCCGTTGTCGGCGTCCGGTGAGCGACGCATCACGTCGAGTGACACGCCACGGCGCCCCCACGGCACGAACGAGAGCAACCCGGCGATCCCGCTCCGCGGATCGTCGGGCGGGAACAGCGCCTCGACCAGGAGGCAGTCGCCATCGAGCGGATCGCCGAGTCGTCCGAGTGCCATCGAGAACCCACGCTCGTCATCACCCACGCGCCACGCGGACGCCAATTCGGCCAATTCCTGCCACTCGGCGGCGGTCAGGTCGCGGTGTCGGCGAGCGCGCACGGCATAACCCATGCGTTCCAGCCGGTGCACGGTCGAGCGGACGGCGCGCAACTCGGGACTGTCCAGATCGAACCGGGTCGGCGTCAGCATGGCCTCGTCGCCGACCCGCAGGGCCCGCAACCCCGCCGACGTGTAGGCACGGGCGCCCGCCTCGGATGCGCCGATGACTCCCGGCGTGAGACCGAAACTGTGAGCGTGCCGCAGCCACGCGGAGATCGCCGCGGGCCACTGGCCTTCGGGCCCGATCGGGTCACCGGACGCGAGGCAGACCCCCACCTGGGACCGGTAGGTGACGGCAGCACGGCCGGTCGGGGAGAACACGACGGACTTGTCGCGCCGGGTCGCGAAGTATGACAACGAATCGGGCCGGCTGACGGCGAGCAGGTCGCGGACAGCGAGCTCGTCGGGCAGTGACAGCACCGCCGCCGCGCGCTGCGACTGCAGGAGCAGCACGAGCGCGACCACGAGCGTCGCCGCGACCAGGATGCCAACGAGGTTCTCGGCCCACATCGGCGCCCGGAGCGTGTCGGCGCTGCGGCCGATGAGCGCATCACCGAGCACGTTGAGCACCCGGTTACGCCGGTGCTCACGTCCGCCGAACGCCGCGACGAGAGCGAACCCGACACCGGTCGAGATTGCGAGTCCGATGACCAGCACGACAGCGGCGCGGGTGCGGTTGCCGCGGGTGGTGCGGGCCGGGAAGTCGTGGCGGTGGGTGACGAGCAGCACCACCAGTACCGCGAGCGTGACGATGTTGACGACGAAGGGGGCGATTGCGAACGCCGTCGGCATCTCCTCGGTGAGGCCCGTGCCCATGTGCCAGACGAGCGCGCCGACGACCACGAGTTCGGCCATCCAGATCGCCGAGAACAGCAGCACAGCGATGACCCAGCCCGCCCGTTTGCGCCGGTGCAGCGCCACCGCGAGGATCGCGAGCATCGCGGCCCACCCGAGCCCGCCGAGGGTGATCGGGAACACCAGGCCGCTGAACAGCCACACGAGCAGATCGACCCACCGGGTGCCCGGGAATACGGCGTGCAGCGCGAGCAGCACCGCGGCCACCCCGAGCAGGCGGGCGACGAGATGCGGAAACCGGCGTCCCCGACGGGTCCGGTCGAGCAGCGCGGCGGGGCGTCCGGCGCCCGACCGCTCGGACCCCGCGCGCGCGGCCGCGGGGTCGGCGCCCGCGCCTGGTGCACCGGGCGCCGGGACGTCGATCGGGCCTCGCTCGGGAAGACTCACATGCATACTGTCTCATCGCCTCCCAACCGCAAGCTGAAGGGGCGGACACGGCCGACGCCGTCGTCGGAACTCCAGGTGCGATGCCGGCATCGACGTCACCACCACAGCCACGCGACCTCCTCGTCGGAGCCGCTGAGTGCCTGGCGTTCCCGCAGTGAGAGCGTCCCGGCCGCGGCCCGATCGGACAGCCACCTCTCGGGGGCCTGCCGGACCAGGCCGACCAGGGGACCGAGAGGACCCTGCGCTGGGACGCCGGGCAGTTCGCGTCCGAGGCTGTCGAGCGCCCAGTTCATGAGCCGCTTCATCTGCCGGGTCTCCCCGGTGAGCACCGCGTGCTCCAGGGCGGCGAGGGACAACCCGCGAGGCCGTTCACGCGGCATATCGACACGCGGAAGGCCGGCCATGTGGGCGGCGCGGGCGAGCAGTTCCCAGGCGAGAAGCGACCCCGGCGGCGAGTCGGGGTGTCGGGACGCTGCGCCGATCAGGTCGGTGACGAGGTCGGGCACCTCGCGGGGGTCGGCCCGGCTCAGGCCCATGGCCGCCGCGGCCTGGGCGAACGGGTCCGGGGATGCGGAGGACACGGCAAGGCTCAGGGCACGCTCGGCGACCGCGTCCAGGAAGTCCGCGTCCAGGTGCTCCGCCGCGTGCTCGGCGAGAAAGAGCTGCGCGGGTCGCAGGCACCGGGGGTCGAGCCGCGACAGGCGTCCGGCCCGCAGCGCGAGGTCGTCGCTGGGCAGCGGCGCCCCGAGAACAGTGAGGCGCACGGGGCCCGACGCCTCGTGCACGACGATGCGGTGCACACCGGGGGGCACGGTGATCTCGGTGATGAGGTCGTCCTGAGCGGTTGGCAGGTCGGTGTCGATGCCGGCGTCCGGACGCTCCAAGGCGATCGTGTCGTCGGCGTCGACGATGAGCTCGGGCAGCCAGCGGGGCAGCCCGGAGACGACCGTCACGATGTTGGGCAGCCGTTCGATCCGCCAGCGGGACGTCGCGGTGCTGCGCGAATTTCCCGAGGTGAGGGCCAGCCCACGGTGCTCGTCGGGGCCCTCGACGACGTCGGCCTCGCCCTGCAGTTGGCGCAGTTCGAGCACGCCAGCGCCGCCGGGAAGCCACAGGACCGCCCGCGCCTGCACCCCCGCGCCCCAGAGCCAGGGCGTGGCGGCTTCGGCCGCGGGCTCGAGGGACAGGACGGGCGGGGTGCCCCCGCTGGCCGCCGGCTGGTCGACGGTGACGTGCCACAGGGCGCCCCACGCGTGGCGGACCCGCAGTTCGCCGGCATCCGAGGTCCACAGGAACTCGACGGTGTCGGCGTCCCGGTCGACGTGGCTGAGGATCCAGGGGGCGGACGGGGCGATGGCGACGACGCCGAGCGGCACGCCCGCCGCACCGACCAGGCCGATCCGACCGCCGCCGAGGTCGTCGAGGATCCAGTCGTGCCAGACGATCGCCCCGTCGCTCATGCTCGGCGCTGGCACGTCGCGCACCAGTAAAGTTGTCGGCCGTCAAGGACGCGGGTGCGCACCTCGCGACCGCACGCGAGGCAGGGCTGATGCTGGCGCCGGTACACGTAGACCTCCCCGCCATGGCGGTCGACACGGGGCGGACGGCCCATCGCCTCGGGCGTGTGCTCGGGGCGCACCGTGTCGATCCGTCCGTCGTGGACACCGAGCGGCATCAGGTCGGTGAGGTCCGCCCAGATCGCTCGCCACGACGCCGGCTTGAGCCTGACCCCTGGGGTCATCGGGTTGATACGGTGCCGGAACAGCACCTCGCACCGGTAGATGTTGCCGACACCGGCGGTGATCCGCTGATCCATGAGCAGCGAGGCGATCGGCCTGGCCGACCGGTGGATGCGCTGCCACGCCCCGTCGGGATCGGCGTCCGCGCGCAATGGGTCGGCCCCGAGGGACGCCACGACGAGTTCGAGCTCGGCTCCCGTGATCAGCCGGCAGGTCTGCGGCCCGGCAAGGTCGGCAGCGGTCGTGCCGTCGGTGATGCGCAGCCGCACCTGGCCGCGCGGTGGGGCGTGCGGTTCGAGCCACAACTTGCCGATGAGCCCCAGATGGATGTGCACATACTGCTCCGGTCCGGGCACATCGAACCCGATGAACAGGTTCTTGCCGTAGGCGTCGGCCCCCCGGAGAATCCGACCGTCGAGCAGTTCCGCGGACGCCGCGAACCGGCCCTGGGGAGAGCTCACCCGCACGCGGCGCCCTCCGAACTCGCGGGTCAGCTCCCGCGAGAGGCGGTGGATCACATGACCTTCGGGCATCGTCCGCCTTTCCGTCCCATGGGACCGATGACCCGGGCAGCCCCGGTTCCGATCGTGGGCCCAGGGAGCCGGATCGGGCAACCGGGTGCCTGACTATCGTGGGGCCATGACATCGGCGCACCGCCCAGTCCGTCGCGAGGAGTCCTCACGCGCCACCGGCCAGCAAGGCGATGACGCCGCCCGCCCCCGCGACATGCGCGAGCTGGGTCGTGACGGTATCACCCTGCTCGTCACCGGCGAACGCGCACTGCGCGCCCGCGAGGTGTCGCATCCCACCGCCGACCAGCTTCTCGACGCGGAGGCTGCCGTCGCGCACCTCGTCGCACGAGCTCACGGACAACGCTGACCCTGCACGCGCGTGGTGGCGTCGTCAGTCAAGACGCCCGGTGCGCTCGTAGTGGTCGAGCATCGCGATCCGCCTGGCGTGCCGCTCCGCGCCCGAGAACGGGGTCTCGAGAAACACCCGCACGTATTCGAGGGCGAGCGCCTGGGACTGCATGCGCCCACCGAGGCTGATGACATTCGCGTTGTTGTGCTCGCGGGCCAGCCGGGCGGTGTCGCGGGAGTAGGCCAGGGCAGCCCGGATCCCCACCACCTTGTTGGCAGCGATCTGCTCGCCGTTGCCCGAACCGCCGAGTACGATTCCCAACTCGCCGTCGGACGCCGCGACCGCCTCGGCGCACGGGATGATCGTCGTGGGATAGTCGTCGAGCGGCTCGAAGTTGTGGGCGCCGTGGTCGATGATCTCGTAGCCCAGAGCGGTTAGCTCGGTGACGAGGAATTCCTTCAACTCGAACGCCGCGTGGTCGGTGCCGATGTGAACGCGCATGGCCCGAGCCTATCCGGCCCGACCCACCCACCCCACCCACCCCACGGTCGCGGCGTCGAAACTGTCGCCCCGCTGGGGCAGGATGGGTGTCATGGCCGAACCCACGCCCATCGGCGCCCGTGAAGACGACCACCTCCCGCCAGAGACCGCCGACACCCGGGCCGTCGAGCCTGGCATCAGCGAGCGTCACCGGTGGACCCACCTGGTCGCGCGCATCGACGAGGCCCAGGAGGCCTACTATGGCCACGACGCTCCGACCATCTCAGACGCCGACTACGACCAGCTCATGCGCGACCTGCAGAACCTCGAAGACCGGTTCCCGAGCCTGCGCACTCCCGACTCCCCCACCCAGCGGGTGGGCGCGGCCAACGTCACCGACTTCGCGCCCGTCGAACACGCCGAGCAGATGTACAGCCTCGACAACGTCTTCTCCGCCGACGAGCTCGGCGAGTGGCTGGCCCGGGCACAACGCGGCCTCGACGGCCGCACCGTCCGCTGGCTGTGCGAACTGAAGATCGACGGGCTGGCCGTCAACCTCACCTACCGCGACGGACGCCTTGTCACCGCCGCCACCCGCGGCGACGGCCGGGTCGGTGAAGACGTCACCCGCAACGTGCTGACCATCACCGGCGTCCCGCACCGGCTCGCCGGAGATGCGCCGCCGACGCTGGTCGAGGTGCGCGGTGAGATCTTCTTCCCCACCGAAGCGTTCGCCGACCTCAACGCGGCCCTGGTCGAGGCCGGCAAGGCGCCGTTCGCCAACCCCCGCAACGCGGCCGCGGGGTCACTGCGGCAGAAGGATCCCGGCGTCACCGCCACCCGTCCCCTGCACCTCATCGTGCACGGGATCGGCGCGCGTGAAGGCTTCGACGTCGCCAGCCAGAGCGAGGCCTACGAACGGCTCCGATCCTGGGGTCTGCCCACCTCGGCCCACTACCGCCTTCTCGACTCACCTGACGAGGTCCAGCGGTTCGTCGTCGATACCGGCGAACACCGCCACGACGTCGAGCACGAGATCGACGGGGTCGTGGTGAAGGTCGACGCGTTCGACCAGCAGCGCACCCTGGGGTCGACCTCGCGGGCGCCGCGCTGGGCGATCGCCTTCAAGTACCCCCCCGAAGAGGTCAACACGAAACTCCTCGACATCCGGGTCAACGTCGGACGCACCGGACGCGTCACCCCGTACGGGGTCATGGAGCCCGTCCTGGTCGCGGGATCCACGGTGTCGATGGCCACCCTGCACAACGCCTGGGAGGTCAAGCGCAAGGGCGTCCTCATCGGCGACACGGTCGTGCTGCGCAAGGCGGGCGATGTCATTCCCGAGATCCTCGGCCCGGTCGTCGACCTGCGCGACGGCAGCGAGCGCGCGTTCGTCATGCCCACCCACTGCCCCGCCTGTGGCACCGAGCTGCGTCCCGAGAAGGAAGGCGACAAGGACATCCGCTGCCCCAACTCCCGCAGCTGTCCGTCGCAGCTGAGGGAACGGCTGTTCGCGCTGGCGTCGCGCTCGGCCCTCGACATCGAGGCGCTCGGGTGGGAGGGTGCGCACGCCCTGTTGTCGAGCGGTGTGCTCGACAACGAGGCGGGCCTGTTCGACCTCACCGAGGCCCAACTCGTCACGGTGCCCCTCTACACCAGGGCCGCCAAGGCCGGCGATCGCGCCGATCGGGTGGTGGGCGACCGCACGCTGTCGGCCACCGGCGAGGCGCTGTTGCGCAACCTTCAGTCGGCCAAGACCCAACCGCTGTGGCGGGTGCTGGTCGCGCTGTCGATCCGCCACGTGGGGCCCACCGCGGCACGCGCGCTGGCCGCGCGATTCGGGTCGATCCAGGAGATCCGCTCGGCAGAGGTCGACCAACTCGCCGACACGGACGGCGTGGGCCAGGTGATCGCCGAGGCGGTCCACGAGTGGTTCGAGGTCGACTGGCACCAGGAGATCCTCGCGCGGTGGGCGGCGGCCGGCGCTCGGATGGCCGACGAGCGCGATGAGTCGATTCCCCAGACCCTGGCCGGTCTCACCATCGTGGTCACCGGCTCACTCGAAGGCTTCTCCCGTGACGGCGCGAAGGAGGCGATCATCGGCCACGGCGGCAAGGCCTCCGGGTCGGTGAGCCGCAACAGTGACTACGTGGTGGTCGGTGAGAACCCGGGCTCCAAAGCCGCCAAGGCGGAACAGCTCGGCCGCCCGATCCTCGACGAGGCCGGGTTCCTACGCCTGCTCAAGAACGGCCCCGAAGGCGTGTGACAAGCCATGACGCTGCGACGACGGGCCTCCGGGTCAAGCGAACCCGACGCCGTCGGCCAGCTGATGCTCACCGCAGTTCGGGACGCCTCGCGTCGTAGAGGGTGACCGCCACCGCCACCGCGAGGTTGAGCGATTCCGCGGTGCCGACCATGGGGATCCGCACGGAGAGGTCGGCCCGCTCGATCGCTTCCGGCGCGAGTCCCGGCCCCTCGGCGCCGAACAGCAGCGCGAGGGGATGGCGGTAGTGAGCGTCCCAGATCGTCATGTCGGCCGACCCGGTGGTGGCTGCCACGGTGATGCCGAGGTCGCCGGTCCAGGCGTAGAACTCGTCCAGGCCGGACGCTCGCGCCACCGGCAGGCCGAACACCGACCCCATGCTGGCCTTGACGGCCGCGGGATCGAACGGGTCGGCGCCGTGCCCGATCAGCACGACTCCGGCGGCGCCCGCTGCGTCGGCGGTGCGGATGATCGTGCCGAGGTTGCCCGGATTGCCCACGCGATCGAGCGCCACAATGGTGTCCCCCGCGTCCACCGCGAACTCCCCGAGTGTCGTCACGACCACGCCCACGACGGCGGCGATGCCGCCGGGCCGGTCGCGGTCGGACATCCGAGCGAACAGCTCCCGGCTCACCTGGGCCACGGACACACCCGAGGCCTCGAGGTCATCCACCATCCGATGGGCGTCGTCGTGGGTGAGCAACTCGCGACAGACGATGAGCTGGCGGATCGGCCAGCCTGCCTCGACCGCGCGCCACACCGGCTGGCCGCCCTCGACGACAAACTCGCCGCTGCGGGCCCGCTCGCGCCGATCGGCGAGACGCCGCCATCGTTTGATGAGCGGGTTGGTGGCGCTGGTGATGATCTCGGGCACGAATCAGTCGAAGATCGGCCCGACGGTGCGGGTGCGCTTGAGCTCGAAGAATCCCGGGTAGGCGGTCACCTTCTCGAAGCCGTCGAACAGGTTACCGGCGTCCTCACCCTTGGGTGCGGGCGAGATCACCGGGCCGAAGAGTGCCGTGCCGTTGATGTGGATGACCGGCGTCCCGACGTCGGTGCCGACCGGCTTCATCCCCTCGTTGTGGGAGGTCGATAGCAGATCGTCCCACAGCGTTGTCGTGGCCTGATCCGCGATGGCCTCGTCCATCCCGCACTCGCGCAGGGCGGCCTTGACGGTGTCGACGGTCTTCGGCTGCTTGCCGAGATGGAAGCGGGTGCCGATCGCGGTGTAGAAGTCGCGCACCCGCTCGTCGCCGTAGGACTCACGGACCCCGATCGCCGCACGCACGCCGATCAGCAGTTCGGGGTCGTCGCTGTGGTTGAGCAGACCGAGGCTCATGACATGGAACACGGTGTGCACCGACCGCACGCGCTCGACCTCGAGCATCCAGCGGGAGGTCATCCAGGCCCACGGGCACACCGGGTCGAACCAGAAGTCGACCCGCTTGACCTGGCCCTCGTGGGATCCGGTGGACGCCGCGGTCGCCCCGGCGGCTGTGTCTGTGCTGGTGATTTCGCTCATCGTTCCAGCTTTGCTCACCACACCCCGTGCGGCAAGCCGGGCAGCGCACGAAGTACCTGGTGGGATAGCCTCGCATTCGGCATCACCCCACGCCTGCCGCTGCGCAAGCGTATCCGACCCCACAAGTCGCACGGCGCCCGTGCGTCAAGGAGGCCCCAGCATGAATCCCGTCAACATCACCCGGGCCGGCGCTCAGCAGCGCTCGCAGGTCGTCAGCGTCGACAACTACGAGATCACCGTCGATCTCACCGGACTCGGGCTCGACGGCGAGCCGCTGGCCGACCCCGATGCGACGTTCGTGTCAACCAGCACGATCCGGTTCCATTCCACCGGAGTGCCCACGCACGTCGACCTGATCGCCGACACCGTGCTCGATGCCACGCTCGACGGCTCCGAACTCGACCTCGAAGCCTTCGACGGCACCACCTTCTCGGTGGCACCCGATGAGGGCGTGCACACGCTGTCGATCACCGCGGTGTGCCGGTATTCCCACACCGGTGAGGGCCTGCACCGTTTCGTCGACCCCGCCGACGAGAGGGTGTATCTGTACAGCCAGTTCGAGACGGCCGACGCCCGGCGCATGTACGCGAACTTCGAGCAACCCGACCTCAAGGCCACCTTCCAGCTCACAGTCCTCGCACCGGGCCACTGGACGGTGCTGTCGAACTCCCCCACCCCCGAGCCGCAGCAGCTCGCCAACGGCCACGCCGTGTGGCAGTTCCAGCCCACCCCTCGGATCTCCACCTACATCACCGCACTGGTCGCGGGCGACTACGTGGTCCACCAGGGCACGGTGCGTTCACGCAAGGGCGAACTGCAGGCCAACCTCGCCTGCCGGGCATCGATGGCAAGGTATCTGGACGCCGAGCGCATCCTCACCACGACCCAGCGGGGCTTCGAGGTCTACGAGGCGGCATTCGCCCGCGACTACCCGTTCGACAAGTACGACCAGGCATTCGTCCCCGAGTACAACTTCGGCGCGATGGAGAACGCCGGCATGGTCACCGTGCGCGACGAGTACCTGTTCCGGTCCAGGGTGACCTCAGCGTCGTACGAGGCCCGCGACAACACGATCCTGCACGAGCTCGCGCACATGTGGTTCGGCGACCTCGTCACGATGCGGTGGTGGGACGACCTGTGGCTGAACGAGTCGTTCGCCGAGTGGGCGTCGCACTGGTGCCAGCAGCAGATCGTGGCGCGCTACGGCGGCGTCGACCCGTGGGTGTCATTCGCGAACGCCCGCAAGGGCTGGGCCTACACCCAGGACCAGCTGCCGACCACCCACCCGATCGCCGCCGACATGGTCGACCTCGATGCCGTCGAGCAGAACTTCGACGGCATCACCTACGCCAAGGGCGCCTCGACCCTCAAGCAGCTGGTGGCGTTCGTCGGGGAGGAGCCGTTCATCGCCGGCGTCCAGCAGTACTTCGCCGACCACGCGTTCGCCAACACCTCCCTCGGGGACCTGCTCGCTGCGCTCGAGCAGGCGTCCGGCCGCGACCTGTCGTCCTTCTCCGCGCAGTGGCTCGAACAGGCCGGCGTCAACACCCTGCGAGCCGACTTCGACGTCGACGACGCGGGCAACTTCACCCGGTTCGACATCGTGCAGACCGCACCCGACCAGCATCCGACGCTGCGCACGCACCGTCTCGCCGTCGGCCTCTACGGGCTCGAGGGTGAGGGGGAGGCGCAGAGGCTCACCTGCCGTCAGAGCATCGAGGTCGACATCCACGACGAGCGGACGCCGATCGCCGTGCTCGTCGGTACCCCGCAGCCCGACCTCCTGCTGCTCAACGATCGTGACCTCACCTACGCGAAGGTACGTCTCGACGAGCGGTCACTGCAGACGCTCATCGAGCACGTGCACCGGATTGACGACCCGCTGGCGAGGGGCTTGTGCTGGGGTGCCGCGTGGGACATGTGCCGCGACGCGGAGCTGCGGCCGGCAGACTTCATCACGCTCGTGCTGAGTGGCATCGGTGGGGAGAGCGACCTCACGGCGGTCAACTCGTTGCGCCTGCAGGCGGCGACCGCCGCCCTGGCGTTCACTCCGCGCGAGGCCCGCCAGGAGAGCCGGGTCAGGCTGTCGGCCGGGTTCGCCGCGCTGCTGACCCATGCCGAACCCGGCTCCGACCACCAGTTGGCCTTCGCCAATTCGGTGGTGCAGCTTGTCGGCTCGGACGCCGG
>JAJXWF010000081.1 GCA_021781735.1 Actinomycetes bacterium | reverse complement strand
CGACCAGGTCATCGACCTCAAACGCAACCAGGCCAACGGCCAGGACGACCTGTTCGGCGACGGCTTCGGGGGTTCCGCCACCGAGGAGCCGACCGCGTTGGCCAGGTCGCTGCCGGCGATCGACGACTGGGACAAGATGACCAGGCTGTCGTTCGAACGGGAGATGCTGGGCCTGTACGTGAGCGACCACCCGCTGCAGGGCCTCGAGCACGTGCTGGACGCCGAACGCGACATCTCGCTCGCGGCCCTCGTCGCACCCGACGCCGCCAAGCCCGACTCGGTCGTCGTGGCCGGGCTGATCACCGCGGTGCAGCGGCGGCAGAACAAGGCCGGCCACCTGTGGGCCTCGGTCACGATCGAGGACCTCGACGCGTCGATCACCGTGCAGGTGTTCCCGAAGGTCTACGAGGCCGTGTCGCATCATCTGGCCACCGACACGGTGGTGCGGGTCCGCGGCCGGGTGCGGGAGAAGGAGGACACCCTCGAGGTGCACGCCCAGGACATCGCCAGGGTCGACACCGACGCCGCCGCGTCGCGGCCGGTGCTGATCCAGATCCCGGCCACCCGGTGCACGCCCCCCGTGGTCGAGCAGCTGAAGTCGGTGCTCAGCGCCCACCCGGGGGTCACCGAGGTGCGGCTGCGACTCACCTCCGCGGGAACCCACCGGACGTTCCGGCTCGACGACAGCCTGCGGGTGACGGCGTCCCAGCCGCTCATGGCCGACCTCAAGGCACTGCTCGGCCCCTCCTGCATGCCCGCGTGAGGGCCCGAGTGTGGACGCACCCGCTATGGTGGCGGGCGTGAGCAGCACGACGACGGGGTCTGGAGGCGGCCGGGCGGTCACCTCTCCGGCGTCCCCGGACGCGCTCGACAGCCCGCACTTCCGTCCGGCCCGCACCCGCCGCGGACTGCCTCCCGTGATCCGGGGGGTGGCCGTCTACCTGGTGTTCAGCGCGGTGCTGGGCGCGTTGAGCGGGCTGCTGTGGCATGCGGTGGTGCGCCTTCCCACGTACACCATGCAGGGCTCGGGTGCGGCCACCACCACCGAGAGGGGCCTCACCCAGTTCTTCGGCACCGACGCCTGGTTCAGTGTCATCGGCGCCGTCTGCGGGGCGATCGTCGGGCTGCTCGGCTGGTGGTTGTTCCGGTGGCTCGGCTGGTTCGTGACGCTGGTCGTGCTGGTCGGTGGCAGCGTGGCGGCGCTGATCGCCTGGGTGGTCGGTGAGGCGATGGGGCCGACGGACTTCGCGTCCCGGATCAGCAGCGCTCACGCCGGGCAGGTGCTGCCCATCGATTTCCAGTTGAGGTCGCACAGCAGCGTGCTGATCTGGCTGCTGTTCGCCGTCCTCCCGGTGCTGCTGTTCTCTGCGCTGGGCCGTGACGAGGAGGATCCCGGGTCGCACCATCCGTGGGTGCCCGTGCGGCGGCGGCTGCTGCGGCGCAGCCCGTCCCCGTGGATCGATGCGGGTCACATCGACGAGCCACCCCCGGACCCCGAGCCGACGTCCGACGACCCCGAGGACGACGCGCCCCCTGTCGGTGGGGAGCCGACCACCCGGGACTCCGACCGCACCGGCGGGTGAGCCCGATCGGGGAGCCGGGTCAGCGACGCGCGATCACGGCCGTGGCGGCGGCGGCGACCCGTACCAGGTCGTCGGGGGCGAGTTCGACCTGCAGCCCGCGGCGTCCGGCCGAGACGAAGACCGTTGGCCACGCGGCCGCAGAGGAGTCGATCCAGGTGGGCAGCCGCCGTTTCTGGGCCAGTGGCGAGATGGCACCGACGATGTAGCCGGTGCTGCGTTCGGCGACGGCGGCCTCGGCGAGGGCCGCCCGCTTCGCGCCGGCGACCTGCGCCAGCGCCCGCAGGTCGAGTTGTGCCGAGACCGGCAGCACGGCGCAGGCCAGCGGCGACCGCGCACCCTGCAACGACACGATGAGGGTCTTGAACAGTCGCTCCGGCGGCACGCCCAGCGCCGTGGACGCCTCCTGGCCGAAATGCGTCTCGGCGGGGTCATGGTCGTAGACGTGCACCGTGAACCCGACACCGGCCCGGGTCAGCTGGGCGACCGCCGGGGTGGCGCTCCCGGATTCGCGGCCGGTGGTCACAGTGCTCCGGCGACGGCGACCAGCAGCGGGGCGAGCACCAGGGCCGGCAGCAGGTCGGCGACGCGGATCTGCTTGATCCCGATGAGCCTGATCGCCAACCCGAGCAGGATGATGCCGCCGGTGACGGTGAGCGCGTCGATCTCCGCGGCCGTCAGCAGCGTCCCGAGCAGCCGTCCGAGCAGGGTGAGGGTTCCCTGGTAGAGGGCCACGGCCACGGCGGACAGCAGGACGCCGCCGCCGAGGGCGCTGGCGAACGCGATCGCGGAGAACCCGTCGAGGATCGCCTTGACGTAAAGCTGGTCGGCGCCGCGGCCGAGACCGTCGGACAGCGACCCGAGGATCGCCAGCGGCCCCACGCAGAACACCAGGGTGGCCGTGACGAAGCCGTCGACGAACCGGCGGTCGCCGGAGTCGCGGGTGAAGTACCGCTTGGCGGTGTCCCCGAGCCCGTTGAGCCGGTCCTCGATGTGCAGGCCCGAGCCGATGATCGCGCCGATCAGCAGGGCGAGCAGGATCACGGTGAAGCCGGCCTGGTGGCCGACGGCCGCGTTGAGCGCCGGGTGGGTTACCGGGATGATCGACAGGCCGGCGATCACCGCGGTGATGAGGCCGAGCACGTCGGTGATCGTCGAGCGGGTCTGGACGCCGAGGCGTCCGCCCACTGCCAATCCGATGAGGGAACCGAGGATGATCGTCACCACGTTGACGAGCGTCCCGACCCCGACGAAGGCCTCCTGAGCAGTCACCGGCCCATCCAACCACGCGCCCCCCGGCGCCCACGACGAGGGCGGGCCACGCCCACCGGGGCCGCCGCGTCGAGGCCCGGGGCCCCGGCTTTGTAGACTCGCAGCGTGCTGAAGACGCTCGACCTCACCGCCCTGACCACGGCCACGTCCTACCGGGCCGCGCTGCCGCGCGCCGAATTCGATGTCGAGCACGCCGTCGAGGTCGTCCGGCCCATCTGCCGCGCCGTGGCCGAGGAGGGCGAGGCCGCGCTGCGCCGGTTCTCGGAGCGGTTCGACCACGTGGTGCCCGACAGCCTTCGCGTGGATGCGGCCGATCTGGCACGCTCCGCCGAAGCACTCGACCAGCAGTTGCGTGAGGCGTTCGTGGAGTCGATCCGCCGCCGTCGCCGCGTGTGCCGCGAGGGGGAGAAGGAGCCGGCCGAGACCACCGTCGAGGTTGCCGACGGCGCGCGGGTGCTCACCCGCATCCTCCCGGTCGGACGGGTCGGGCTGTACGTGCCGGGTGGTCTCGCCCCGCTCGCCTCGTCGGTGATCATGAATGTCGTGCCGGCCCAGGAGGCCGGGGTGTCGTCGATCGCGGTCGCGTCACCGCCGCAGTCCGAGTTCGGTGGGCTCCCGCACCCCAACATCCTCGCGCTGTGCCACCTGCTCGGCGTCGAGGAGGTCTACGCCGTGGGGGGCGCCCAGGCGATCGCGATGTTCGCCCACGGGGTGGAGGGGCTGTGCGAGCCGGTCGACCTGGTCACCGGACCCGGCAACATCTACGTGGTGGCCGCCAAACGCGCCCTGCGCGGACTGGTCGGGATCGACTCCGAGGCCGGCCCCACCGAGATCGCCGTCCTCGCCGACGACTCCGCCGACCCGGCGTTCGTCGCCGCCGACCTCGTCTCGCAGGCCGAGCACGATCCGATGGCGGCCTCGGTGCTGGTCACGGATTCGCCCCGGCTCGCGGCGGCCGTCGACGCCGAGGTCGAACGCCAGGTGGGCGCGACGATGTACGTCGAGCGGGTGCGCACGGCCCTCACCGGACCCCAGTCGGCGATCGTGCTGGTGCGCGACATCGAGCAGGGACTCGACGTCGTCAACGCCTACGCCGCCGAGCACCTCGAGATCCAGACCCGTGACGCCGCCGTGGTGGCCGCCCGAGTCCGCAACGCCGGCGCCGTGTTCGTCGGGCCGTGGGCCCCGGTCTCCCTCGGCGACTACTCGGCCGGCTCCACCCACGTGCTGCCCACCGCGGGCGCGGCTCGGCACTCGTCCGGTCTCAGCGTGCGCAGCTTCATGCGCGCCGTGCACGTCATCGACTACACCCGCGCCGCGCTGGTCGAGGTCGGCCCCGGTGTCGAGACCTTCGCGACGGCCGAGCGGCTGCAGGCCCACCGCGACGCGATCTCGGTGCGACTGGCCGCCGGAGGGGCGGCATCATGATCGGCCTGTCGGATCTGCCATTGCGGCCCGAACTGGTGGGGGAGGAGCCCTACGGCGCGCCGCAGCTCGACGTCCCCGTGCGGCTCAACGTCAACGAGAACCCCTACCCGCCGTCGCGGGCCGTGCGCGAGCACATGGTGCGAGAGCTGCTGGCGTCGGTCACCGGCCTCAACCGCTACCCCGACAGGGAGGCGTGGGACCTGCGCCGCGACCTGGCCGCCTACCTGGGATTCGGCCTCGGACCCGAGAACATCTGGGCTGCGAACGGGTCGAACGAGGTGATGACCCACCTGCTGGGCGCGTTCGGCGGCCCCGGGCGCACGGTGCTCACGTTCGCCCCCACGTACTCGATGTACCCCGAGTACGCCCGCAATACCCACACCCGCTACGTGACCGTGCCCCGGCATCCCGACCACACCCTGGACGCCGACCTGGTGGGCGCGGCCGTCGAGGAACACCGGCCGACGGTGGTGCTCGTCACAACCCCGAACAACCCCACCGGCACGGCGACGCCCGTGGAGGTCATCGAGGAGATCTGCGAGCGGAATCCCGGCCTCATCGTCGTGGTGGACGAGGCCTACCAGGAGTTCACCGAGTTCCCGGACGACTCCTCGCTCGCGCTGCTCCCACGCTTCCCGCGGCTGGTGGTGTCGCGCACCATGAGCAAGGCCTTCGCCTTCGCCGGCGGCCGGCTCGGCTATCTGGCCGCGACCCCGGCGATCGTCGACGCGTGCCGGATCGTCCGCCTTCCCTATCATCTGTCGGCGCAGACGCAGGCGCTCGCACGGGTGGCGTTGGCCCATGCGCCCGAGATGCTCGGTCGGGTCGACGAACTGCGCGCCACCGGGCGGGCGGTGCAGGAGTGGCTGCGGCTGCACGGATTCAATGTCGTCCCGAGTGTCGCCAACTTCTGCCTGTTCGGGCGCTTCACCGACCGTCACGCCGTGTGGCAGGGCCTGCTCGACCGGGGGGTGCTCGTCCGCGAGACCGGCCCGGAGGGCTACCTGCGGGTGTCGTTCGGGACGCCGGCCGAGATGCAGACCTTCCGGGAGGCCCTGCTGCAGGTGCAACCGTTCGCCGACCTGATGAAAGGACCCCACGATGAGTCGTAGCGCGAGCATCGAGCGCGACACCAGCGAGTCCCGGGTGCGGGTGAGTCTCGACCTTGACGGCACGGGGGAGAGTTCGATCAGCACCGGCGTGGGTTTCTACGACCACATGCTCACCGCCCTCTCGCGGCATTCGGCCATCGACCTGCGGGTCGAGACCACCGGCGACGTCCACATCGACGGTCACCACAGCATCGAGGACACCGCCATCGGCATCGGGCTGGCGTTGCGGCAGGCCCTCGGCGACAAGCGCGGCATCACCCGGTTCGGGGACGCGGTGGTTCCGCTCGACGAGGCGCTCGCGCAGTGCGTGGTCGACGTCGCCGGGCGGCCGTACGTCGTGTGCTCGGGCGAACCCGCGTCGCAGGTCACCGCGCTGATCGGCGGCAGCGGGGTGCCCTACGCCGGGTCCATGACCCGCCACGTCGTCGAGTCGCTCGCGTTCAACGCGGGCCTGTGCGTGCACCTCACCGTGCTGGCCGGACGCGACCCGCACCACATCGCCGAGGCCCAGTACAAGGCGCTGGCCCGGGCCCTGCGCACCGCGGTGGCACCCGACGAGCGGCTCCGCGGTGTCGTGCCGAGCACCAAGGGCAGCCTGTGACCTCGACCGGCACCGCCCTGTCCCTGCCGCGGGTCGGGGTGCTCGACTACGGCTCGGGGAACCTCCACTCCGCCTGCCGGGCACTGGCCGAGGCGGGCGCCGAGGTGCTGCTGAGCTCCGAGGCGGGTCCGCTGCGCCGGTGCGACGCGCTGGTGGTCCCCGGCGTCGGGGCCTTCCGGGCGTGCATGGATGGACTGCGTGCCGTCGGCGGTGACGACGTCGTCGCGGCGTGGCTCGACACCGGACGTCCGCTGCTCGGCATCTGCGTCGGTCACCAGGTGCTGTTCGAGCGTGGCGTCGAACACGGTCTCGACACGCCGGGCCTCGGGATCTTTCCAGGCACGGTGGAATTGCTCACCGCCGCCCGGCTCCCGCACATGGGCTGGAACCTCGTCGAGGCCGACCCCGCGTCGCGCGCCTTCGCGGGCGTCGCCTCCGAGCGTTTCTATTTCGTCCACAGCTACGGGGTGCACACCCCGGTCCCGGGTGCGTCCCTGGCCTGGTGCGAGCACGGCGGCGACCGCTTCCTCGCCGCGGTCGAACGCGACCAGATCACCTCCACCCAGTTCCACCCCGAGAAGTCCGGCGCCGCCGGGGCGCGGCTGCTGCGCAACTGGGTGGGCTCGGCCCGGGCCTGACCGCCTCGCCACCGAACGGGCGCGCCCCGCGTCCGGTTCGGTAAGGTTCCACCGTGGAAACCGCGCGCACCCCGCTGCCCCATGCTCCGGTGGAGAACCCCCACCCCCCGCTCGTGCTGCTCCCGGCAGTCGACGTGCAGGGCGGGCGTGCCGTCCAACTCGTCCAGGGAGTGGCCGGCTCCGAAAAGGTGTTCGGGGACCCGCTCGAGGCGGCCGAGCGCTGGCAGCGGCTCGGCGCCGAGTGGATCCATCTCGTCGATCTCGACGCGGCCTTCGGACGCGGCTCCAACGCCGACATCACGGCCAGGATCGTGTCCCGCATGGGCATCAACGTCGAATTGTCCGGGGGCATCCGCGACGACGCCAGCCTCGCCCGTGCCCTCGATGCCGGGGCGCGGCGGGTCAACATCGGCACCGCCGCCCTCGAGAACCCCGTCTGGTGCGAACGCGTGATCGCCGAGTTCGGCGACCAGGTGGCGATCGGCCTCGACGTCAGGGGCTCGCGCCTCGCGGCTCGCGGGTGGACCCGGGAGGGCGGCGATCTGCACGAGACGATCCGTCGGCTCAACGACGCGGGGTGCCGGCGCTACGTGGTCACCGATGTCTCCAGCGACGGGATGCTCACCGGGCCCAACACCGGGCTGCTCGCCGACGTGTGCGCCGCCACCGAGGCGGCGGTCGTCGCCTCCGGCGGCATCTCGACCCTCGACGACCTCGCCACGCTGTACGCCATGGTCCCTCAGGGGGTCGAGGGCGCGATCATCGGCACCGCGCTCTACGTCGACAACTTCACCCTGCCCGACGCCCTCGTCGTGGCGCGGGGCGCCCGCCCGCAGGCCGGAGCCCGCTGATGGCGACCATCGACTCGAGCCGGGCCAGTGCCCTGGGCGTGGCGAACCCGCGGGCCAGCTTCGGCGAGGCCGCCGCCACCCACACGCCGCCTCTGCTCACCGGACGCCTGGAAGACCTGCTCGCCGACAAGCTCGTCGTGATGACCGGGGTCACCGGCTTCATCGGCGAGCAGATCCTCTGGAAGGTGCTCACCAGCCTGCCCCGCACGCGGGCCGGCGTCCTGGTGCGGCCCAAGGGGTCGGTGTCCGCGCGCGAGCGGGTGATCAAGCTCGTCGGCAAGCAGATCTTCCGGAAGCTGCGGCAGGAGGCCGGCGGGGCCGAGGCCCTCGTCGACCAGCGGATCCTGGTCATCGAGGGTGACCTGCCGAACGTGCCCGACCTGCCCCGCGACATCGACGTGCTGATCCACAGCGCCGGCGACGTCTCCTTCGACCCGCCGATCGACGAGGCGTTCCGCACCAACGTCATCGGCACCCAGGCACTGCTCGGCAAGCTGCTCGAGGCGTGTTCCGACCAGTCGGGGACCCTGGTCCGGGTGCCCCACTACGTGCACATCTCCACCGCCTACACCGCCGGACGCCGGCGCGGCGCGATACCCGAGGCGGCGCACGTCCACGACGTCGACTACCGCGCCGAGACGGCGGCGGCGTTGGCGATGAAGCAGCACATCGAGGCGCAGAGCCGCACGAGCGGGCAGTTGGCCACTCTGCGTCGGCAGGCGGAGCGCCTGCACCGTCAGGCCGGTTTCCTCACCACCGCGCAGGACACCGAGCGGCGTCGGCAGGAGTGGGTCAAGCACAAGCTCGTCGAGGCCGGCACCGAGCGCGCGCGCAGCCTCGGCTGGACCGACGTCTACACCTTCGCGAAGGCGATGGGCGAGAGGGTCGTGGCCGATCTCGGGGCGGGGATCAAGGTGTCGATCGTGCGTCCGGCGATCGTCGAGTCGAGCCTCAAGGATCCCTACCCGGGCTGGATCGAAGGCTTCAAGATGGCCGATCCGCTGATCCTCGCCTACGGCAAGGGGCAGCTCCGGGAGTTCCCGGCGAGTCCCGACGCGGTCATCGACATCGTGCCCTGCGACCACGTCGTCAACGCGATCCTGGCTGTGGCGGCCACCGAGCCCGAGGTCGGTCGCCCGGAGTTCTACCATTCGTCGTCGGGTGCGCGGAACCCTCTCACGTTCCGCGGAATCTTCGAGAACGTCCGGGAGTACTTCGGCGCACATCCCTACGGCCAGGGTGCCGACGCCGCCCCTCTGGCCGAGTGGAAGTTCCCGGGCGCCGAGCCGGTGGAGCGGCTGCTCGCGGTGGCCGAGGCGGCCCAGAAGGTCGGCGACCGGCTGATCTCCTATGCGCCCCGCTCGGCCCGGGCGAGGCGGGCCGCCCTGTTCCTCGACCGGCAGGGACGCCAGCTGAGCTTCCTGCGCCGCTACTTGTCGCTCTACGGCGAATATCTCCAATCGGAGTTGCACTTCGTCGACGACTGCACGCTGGCCCTGCACCATTCGCTGGACCCCGACGACGTCGAAACGTTCGCCTTCGACACCGCCGCGGTCGACTGGCACCACTACATGCAGGACATCCATGTGCCGGCGATAACCGATCCCGTGCGCCGCCTCGAGGCGCTGCGCAAGCGTCGTGGCGGGCGTTCGTCGACCTACCGCCCGCTGCAGCCGGCCGAGCCGGGCACGGTGCTCGCGGCCTTCGACCTCGATGGCACGGTGATGGCCACCAACGTGATCGAGACCTACCTGTGGGCCCGGCTGCCCGAGCTGAGCCCGGTCGGTCGGGTGCGCGAGGTGGCCGGCATCCTCACCCGGCTGCCCGGCTACCTCGGCGCCGATCGGCGCGACCGGTCTGCCTTCCTGCGCTCGATCTACCGTCGCTACGAGGGTGCCGACCTCGCGGCCCTCGAGCACGCCGTCGACACCCAGATGGCCCCCTTCGTCCTCGACCGCATGTCACCGGAGGCGATCCGTCGGATCCGCGAGCACCGGGCCGCCGGACACACGACGATCCTCATCACCGGCGTCATCGGGCCGCTCACCCGGCCGCTCGAGGGCCTGTTCGACGTGATCGTGTCGGCCGAACTCGCCACCGACGCCCACGGGCGCGCCACCGGCTTCCTCACCGGGCCGCCGATGGTGGGCGAGTCGCGCGCGGCCTGGCTGCGGCACTACGCCGCGCTGCACGGGTTCGACCTCGCGGGCAGCTACGCCTACGCGGACAGCCACGTCGACCTGCCGATGCTCGAGGTCGTCGGCAATCCGGTGGCGGTGAGTCCCGACGTCGGTCTCATGCGGGCCGCGCGCCAGCGTGCCTGGTCGGTGGTCGACTGGCCGGCGTCCTCACCCATTCCCCGCTGGAAGATGCCCTCCTGAAAGGACCGACATGACTCGTCCGGGATTCACCCTCGAGGTCGATGACCGCACCGGCCCCCTGCTGGTGGTCGAGGGGACCAGGGTGTCGATGCAGCGCTTCGACCAGGGCACCCAGGTCGTCTACCCCGCGGATCCGCGGCCGGCGGGCGACGTGCGGGCGCAGGTGTCGGCGGCGCTCGACGCGCCGCTCGACGCCCAGCCGCTCGCCGCCCGGCTCACGCCGTCGACCCGGCTCACCGTGGTCGTCGGGGGCGCCGATCTAGTGCGGCCGGCGATGGCCGACGACCTGCGCCGGGTGATGGCCGAGGAGGTGCTGCGTCGTGCCGCCGAGGCCCGCGTGGACGACGTCGTGGTCCTGGTGGCCACCGGACTCGGCCGCCGGATCGGCGAAGGGGAGCTGACCTCCTTGATCGGGGAGCGGGTGGTGCGCTCGTTCGCGCCGCGCGGAGATCTCCTGTGCCACGACGTCTCCGCGGACGCCGCCGTGGTCGGCTCCGTGGGCGGACACGACGTGCGGGTCAACCCGCGGCTGATCGCCAGCGACCTCGTCGTCAACATCGCGCTGCGCACCGACGCCCGTCAGCTGGCCGACGACCAGCTGACGCTCGGTCTGGGCGACGCCGCGACGATCGATGCGCTCGCCGGACTCGACGGCACCCCCGGGCTGCGGGCGGCTGCGGCCGACCTGGTGCACGCCGCGGTTCCGGTGGTCACCCTCGAGGCCGCCGTGGGTCATCCCGCGATCGGGGGGATGCTCTCGTTCGTCTCGCAGCGGGAGTGGGACTGGTCGCTGCACGATCGGGCCAATCTCGCCGCGGTGCAACGCGCCCTGGCCCTGTGGCCGAAGCAGGCGACCCAGCGGATCTTCGCCGACGTCAGCGCCACGTACGGTGTGCTGGCGGTGGCTGCCGGCCCGAGCGCCGACGTCACCCGGGTCACCCGGGAGGCATGGCTCGCCGAGCACCTCGTGCGCGTACCGTCGGCGGCGTCCGTGCTGGTCGCCCCCGTGTGGGGACAGGGTGGGGACCACACCGCGCCCGGCGGCGATCCGTTGACCGCGGCGTACGACGCGCTGGTCAGTCAGGGTGAGTCGTTCGTCGGGCCGCGTCCGGTCACTGACGGCGGCGTGTTCATCGGGATGCACCCGCTGCGCGACGAATTCTCCACCCGCCATCACAGCGCGGCCGCCGACTTCTTCTCCGACGTCCTGTCGGTCTCCACCGACCCGCGGCGGATCCGTGACGACTTCCAGGAGCAGTTCGTCCGAGACCCGTGGTACCTCGACCTGTACCGCAACCGGGGGGCCCATCACCCGCTCGAGGCGTTCCACCGCTGGTATTCGACGGCGCGGGCCGCCCAGGCCTACACGGCGGTCATCTGGGTCGGGGGGCGGCGTCCCAGTGCGGCCCGGATGGGATTCCGGGCCGCCTCGACTCTCGGGGATGCCCTGGAGATCGCCTCCGACAAGGTCGGTTCGGCTCCGGTCGTCACGGTCCTGCATACCGGGGCCCACGTCGCGGTGGAACTCGGATGATCCGCGCCCTGGCCCACCGGCTGCGGCCCCTGGTCGACCTGCGCGTCTCGGGACTCGAGCGTCTCACCGGCATCCGCGGGCCGGTGATCCTGGTGGCCAACCACGCCCACGACCTCGACGGGCGGCTGATCGGCGACGCCTGCCCGCCACGGCTGCGCCCGTCGGGCCTTCCGCCCGCGCTCGCACTCACGGCCCGACGCAGCGTCCTGCTGTTCCCCGAGCACGGCGTCTCGCCCGACTCGACGGTGGGCAGGTTCCACGACGATGCCGCCGCGCTCGCGCAGTCCCACGGGGTGCCGATCGTGCCGGTCGCGGTCCGCGGGACGTTCGCGCTGCCGCGGAGCGGGGGCATCCGCGCGGTCCGGTCCCGGAACCATCTGGTGTTCGTCCGTTTCGGTGACCCGATCCCGACCGACCGGACCATCGCGTCGACCACCGCCCAGTTGCGCGACGCGGTCGTGGCGTTGTTGCGCGAGGACGCCTCCACGTGGTGGGAGACCGCGACGTCGGCCCCGACCGGCGATCGCGAGGCCGGTGACTCGTGGCTGGTCACGTGGGACGCGCTGGAGCCGGTCTCCCGAACCGATGCCCCCGAGCAGGCCCGGATCTGGGCCTGACGCCGCCGCCGACCGGACGCCGCCCGCGCCCGCGCCCGCTCCCGCGAGGCGCCCTGCGCCACCGCGGAGCGCTGACATAGAGTGGACGAGGCCCACCGCGGGCCGATCACGCTGGATGGCGCGGGTCACGACGGGGTGGCGGGCTGGAATCACCCGCCCGAGGGCCACCGGGCGGCGCGCTGAGGGGGGAGAGCGGCATGGACAGCCTGGTCGAGGGCGTCCTGAGCTGGTCGCCCCTCGCGCGGGCCGATCTCTCCGACATCGTTGAACTGCGTGAGGCGATCGACTACCTCGACGACGTGCCCGATGAGGTCGACCTCGATCATCTGGAGCGGCGCTTCGACGAGGCACTGGGTGATCCCACCGCCGACGCCGTCGTCGGCCGCGACGTGGGGGACACGATCGTCGCCTACGCCTGGAACGTCGTGCGCCGCCCGGTCGGGTCGGTGGCCCAGGTGTGGCTGGACGGCGGGGTGCACCCCGGCTGGCGTCACCAGGGCATCGGCTCGCACATGGTCGCCTGGCAGTTGGCCCGGGCCGAGGAGTGGTTGCGGGCATCCCGCGACCGCGAACCGGGTCTCGACACGCTGTGGGTGGGGGCCTACGTCGACGAGCGGGTCCCGGCCCGCAGCCAGGTGATGAGTGAGGCCGGGCTCGCCCCCGAGCACTGGTTCCTCGACATGCGCACGCCGATCGGTCCCGACGACCGCACCGACCTGCCGGTCGTGCTGGCGACCCGCCACGGCCCGGTGCGGATCGAGCCGTTCACCGACGACCGGTCGGACGAGACCCGACTGCTGCACAACGAGGTGCTGGTCGGGCCCCGCGCACGGAGCGACGGACACTCCGACGCCCCGGCGACCCCCGAGCAGTGGCAGCAGTTCCTCCGGCGTCCGAGCGCCCGGCCCCAGTGGTCGTGGGTCGCGGTGTCCGAGGGACACGTGGTCGGGTACGTCCTGAACTCCATCGACACCGCCGACCCGCACGCGCACCGGGCCGGATGGACCGACCGGCTGGGCGTCGGATTCTCGTGGCGCGGCCTCGGGATCGGCACCGCGCTGCTCCGCGCGTCCCACCACTCCTTCGCAGGCGCCGGCCTGGACACGGCGGGCGTCAGCCTCGAGACCGACGACCCCGACCGTGACCTCGGCGCGTTCCGCGCCAGTGGCTACCGCAGCGACGACGCCGTGGCGCTCTACTCCCGGCTGTTGCACCTTGACGCCGACGGGTCGGCGCATTGGGAGGCCCCCGGACGACTGGGATAACATGGCCCACCGACACACCTGCTGTGCAGATTCGTCCACGGGCCGGATCCCGCGCGTCGACAGCCCGGTCCCCGGCGCCCGGTCGATGTCGGTGCCGCACCCGGGCGGCCGT
>JAJXWF010000275.1:2117-2888 GCA_021781735.1 Actinomycetes bacterium | reverse complement strand
CGAATGAGGGCACCTCCTCCTGCTGCCGCCGAGGAGAGTGTTGCGACGATCGCTTGGGACTGCCGTTCCTCTCAGCGCTGTTCGCAGGCTCGGCGGGTGCCGGCCTGGGGCGCGACGACAGAACGGGTGAGGTCGATGCCCGAGGTTGGTCCTCGGAACGCAACCTGCCGCCGCTGAGCCCGCAGTGGGATAGCCACGTCCGCCCCGCCCCGGGATCTGTTCAGGCTAGATGCGGCGTCGAACCCAGGCGGCCGCGTCGCTTGCGAGGAGGCCCTCCTCGAGCGGAGACGATGCCAGCAGCACCTTGCCCGCAGGGAGCGCGACGGGGGCGGCGCCGAAGTTGGCAACCACGCGGACCGTCTCCCCGGACAGGACGAGGTCGAACGCGAGGATGTCGTCAGCGAGCCCTTCGACCCAGCGGAACTCGCCTCGGCCCAGCGCGCGCTGCTCGTGCCGCAGCCGGAGCGCGTCGCGGTAAAGCGTGAGCATCGACCCGGGGTCGGCAATCTCGGCCTCGACCGTCAGGGATGCCCACGAGTCGGGCACGGGGAGCCACGTCTTGGGCGACGTGCTGAACCCGAACGGCGGCCGGTCGCCCGCCCAGGGCAGCGGGATCCGGCAGCCGTCTCGGCCCCGGAAGGTGTGTCCGGAGCGCTCCCAGATGGGGTCATGCAGGCACGCCTCGGGCAGGTCGTCCACCCGCCGCACCAGGAAACTGTGCTTGACGATCGGCATCATCAGCCCGAACACGTCCAGTTCCTGGAAGGCATC
>JAJXWF010000275.1:0-2107 GCA_021781735.1 Actinomycetes bacterium | reverse complement strand
ATGCAGGCACGCCTCGGGCAGGTCGTCCACGTTGGGCAGGCCGAGCTCCTGGCCCTGGTAGAGGTACGAGGCGCCGGGCAGCGCGAGCAGCACGAGTGCCACCGCGCGCGCCCGTCGCGTGCCCGCCGCGACGTCCACCGGACCGGCGTCCTTCGCCCGGAGCTCGCCCGGCACATACGCCCCCCCGAAGCTCGCGCGTGACCCGTAGCGCGTCACCGAACGCGTCGTGTCGTGGTTGTCGGTGACCCAGGTCGTGGTCGCGCCCACGCGCCCGTTCGCCGCGAGCGACGTCTCGATCGCCTCCCGGAGTGACGGGGCATCCGGCGCGGCGTGGACGAGGCGAAAACCGAACGCGAGCTGCATCTCGTCGGGCCGCAGGAACAGGGCGACGACTTCATCGCCTGCACCGGTCTCGATGACGCCGATCCGATCACCGGGATAGGCGTCGAGCACGCGGCGGAAGGCGCGGTACACGCCGTGGACGGGGGAGTCGGCGCCCTTGGGGATGATCGGGCTGCCGTCGGGCGTGTCGGGGAACGCCGGATCCTTGATCAGCGCGTCGGCGACGTCGACCCGGAAGCCGTCCACGCCGCGGTCGAGCCAGAACCGCAGCACGTCGGCGAACTCCGCCAGCACCTCGGGGTTCAGCCAGTTCAGGTCCGGCTGCTCCGCGGCGAAGAGGTGGTAGTACCACTGGCCGGGCGACCCATCGGGCTCGTTCACGCGCGTCCACGAGGAGCCGCCGAAGACCGCGCGCCAGTTGTTCGGCGGGCGGCTGCCGTCCGGGCCGCGCCCGTCGCGGAAGTGGTAGCGGGCACGCTCCGGGCTGCCACGGCCGGCTTCGACCGCCGACCGGAACCACGGGTGCTGGTCGGAGGTGTGGTTGGGCACGAAGTCGAGCGTGACGCGGATGCCCCGCGCGTGTGCCGCCACGATCAGCTCGTCCATGTCGGCGAGGGTGCCGAACAGCGGGTCGATGGCGCGGTAGTCGGCGACGTCGTACCCGTGGTCCACCTGAGGGCTCGCGAAGACGGGCCCGAGCCAGAGCGCGTCCACGCCGAGGTCGCCCAGGTATCCCAGCCGGTTGGTGATGCCGCGCAGATCGCCGACACCGTCGCCGTTCGCGTCCGCGAAGGAGCGGGGATACACCTGATAGACGACAGCGTCGCGCCACCACTCAGCCATGCCGGGAGGATACGGGGCCGGGCGCTCGCCAGGGAGCGGTGGTCGCGCCTCACATGACCGTACGCAGCGCGCCGACGACTTCGTTCCTCGCCGGACTACCAAGGCCGTTGGTTGTCCGCGGATCCCGCGGCCCGGGACGGCCCGCGGGGCCGGTTCCGACCGCCCGACACCAACCCCGTCAGTCCGCCGCGCGATCCGGGACCCTCAAAAGTGCGCGGATACCAACCCGGTTGGTGCGGGAACGACCCCCTGCGCAGCCGACTCGCCGGATACCAACCCGGTTGGTGCTGAAAGGCCGAAGCCCCATCCCAACCGCCCGACACCAACCCCGTTGGTGCGGGAACGACCCCGGTGGTGCGGGAAGGACCCCCCTGTGCGGCCGACCGGCCGGATACCAGCCCGGTTGGTGCTGAAAGGCCCGAAGCCCGATCCCAGCCGCCCGACACCAACCCCGTTGGTGCTGGAGTCACCTGGGTGTAGCCGACTGACCGGACACCCACCCTGTTGGTGCGACGCCACCGCAAACCACCGGGTGACCGGCGCGACGCCCGACTCGCCCGACGCCAGCGCCCCCGAGTCGCCCGCGCTCGCGAACCGGCGCCGCCTGCCCTATCTTGGCCCCCATGCCTGAGCTTCCCGAGGTCGAGACCGTTGCGCGCGACCTCCGGCGCCTCCTGCTGCCCGAGGGCGGCGGGCCCGGCCCGGTGGTGACGGGCGCGCGCGTCGCCTGGCCGGGGACGCTCCGCGACGGCGACCCGCCGACCTTCGCGCTCGGCGTGGCGGGGCGTCGCGTCGAGCGGATCGGCCGGCGCGGCAAGCAGCTGATCATCGACCTCGACGGCGGCGCATTCCTCACCGTCCACCTCAAGATGACCGGCCAGCTGTTCGTAGTGCCCGCGTCAAGGCCCCGTGACCCGGACGA
>JAJXWF010000274.1 GCA_021781735.1 Actinomycetes bacterium | reverse complement strand
GGGGGTGGGCAAGACGACGATCGCCTCGGTGGTGTCACACACGTCGAAGCGGCGCTTCGTCGAGATCTCCGCGGTCACCGCCGGCGTCCGCGAGGTGCGCGCGGAGATCGAGCGCGCACGCCGTGAGCTCGAGCGTGGCTCCGGCACAGTACTGTTCGTCGACGAGGTGCACCGGTTCAACAAGGCCCAGCAGGACGTCCTGCTGCCGGCCGTCGAGAACCGCCTGATCACGCTGATCGCGGCCACCACCGAGAACCCGAGCTTCTCGGTGATCGCGCCGCTGCTGTCCAGGTCGCTGCTGCTCACGCTCAGGCCGCTCACCGACGACGACATCGTTGTGCTCGTCGAGCGGGCGATGAGCGACGAGCGCGGTGTGCGCACGCGAGCCGGTTCGCCGATGACGATCGCGCCGCAGGCCCGCGACCAGATCGTCCGGCTGGCCGGCGGTGACGCCCGGCGGGCCCTCACCTACCTCGAGGAGGCGGCGGCCGTCGCCGACCAGCACGGGACCGACGCCATCGGCTCCGACGCGGTCGAGTTGGCGGTCGACCGGGCGGCGGTGCGCTACGACCGCGACGGCGACCAGCACTACGACGTGATCAGTGCCTTCATCAAGAGTGTGCGGGGCAGCGACGTCGACGCCGCACTGCACTACCTGGCTCGGATGATCGAGGCGGGGGAGGACCCCCGGTTCATCGCCCGCCGGCTGATCATCCTGGCCAGCGAGGACATCGGGATGGCGGCCCCGTCGGTACTGCAGACCGCGGTCGCCGCCGCGCAGGCCGTGCAGTTGATCGGCATGCCCGAGGCTCGACTGACCCTGGCGCACGCGACGGTGGCCGCGGCGATGGCCCCGAAGTCGAACGCGGTGACCACCGCCATCGACACGGCGCTGGTCGACGTCCGGGCGGGCCGGATCGGTGAGGTGCCGCCGCACCTGCGCGACGCGCACTACGCCACGGCCTCGCGCTACGGCCACGGGGTCGGCTACCGCTATGCCCACGACCACCCGCACGGGGTGGCCGAGCAGCAGTACCTGCCCGACCTGCTGGCCTCGGCGTCCTACTATCAGCCCACCGACCACGGCAACGAGGCGGCGCTGCGGGAGCGGCTCGCCGCGCTGCGCGAACTGCTGGGACGCCCCGACCGCGCCTGAGGACGCTGCCCGCGGCCGGTCACCGCTCCGAGTGCTCGACGACGAACCCGTCGGCGTCGAGTTCGGTGCCGCGGCGTGGCGTGCCGTGCCCTCGAGGCACGGTGGGTCCGAGGGCCGCCGCGAGCCGGATCTCCCGGGCCGCCCGCTCGGCCTGCTGCTCCCTCTCCCGGGACTTCAGCGCGCCGCGGTCGTCCTTGAGGTCGGCGACCAGATGACGCTCGGCGGCCATGCCGGCCAGCAGTTGACGCACCTGGACGATCTCGGCGTCGACCTGCGCCCCGAGCAGCAGCGCGACGTTGGTGAGCCACAGCCACAGCAGCATGACGATGATGCCGGCCAGGGTGCCGTAGGTCTTGTTGTAGTTGCCGAAGTTGGCCACGTAGAACCCGAACCCGGTCGAGGCCAGGATCCAGACGATGAGGGCGACCAGGGCACCGACGCTGAGCCACCGGAAGCGCAGTCGTCTCACGTTGGGTGTCACGTGGTACAGCAGGGCGATCATGAACATCACCACGAGCACCAGCCCCGGCCATTTGGCGATGTTCCATGCGCGCAGGCCCACCGAGCCGATCCCGATGAGCGAGAAGACGGCCGTGGCGAGGGCGCCGCTCACCGCCAGGCCCACCAGCACGAGCGCGGCCATCAGCTCGATCACGATCGTCAGGCCGAACAGGGTGGGACGCAGCTTCCACACCGGCCGACCCTCGGGCACGCCGTAGATGCGGTTCATCGCCCGCGCGAACGCGCCGACGTACCCGGAGGCCGACCAGGTGGCGACCAGGATGCCGATCACCAGGGCGATGCCCGACCCGCGCGCGTCGACCATCGCGGTGATGATCGGTTCGAGACTCGAGGTGGCGCTGCCCGGCATGAACCGCTGGATCAGGTCGAGAAGGGCCCGGGTGGTCGCCTGGGCGTGGCCGAAGACCCCGAACAGCGACACGAGGGCCAGCAGTGCGGGGAACAGCGACTGGACGCTGTAATAGGTGAGGGCCGCCGCGAGGTCGCTGCCCTGGTTCGCGGAGAACCGGCGCCACGCGTTGCCGGCGGTGAACCGCCACACCGGCTGGTCGGGGTTGGTCATCTGAGCTCCTCCCATCGCCTCCGGTCATGCTAACCAGCCGTGGCGGGCGGGCAGGCGCGAACGGGCCGGATCCCACCCGAAGCGGCGGGTCGAGACGGCCCGGCGCCCGGCGAACCGCGGTGCGCGACATTGCCCGGCCCGCGTAGACTTGCACCCTGTTGCCAGTCCCCGGCACGACGGTGTCGGGCGTTGTCGACGAACCGGTCGATACCCTTCCGCGTATCAGCGTGTTGTCACCGCGGCCGGCGTCGACAGGCCCGACGCGCAGAACCACGACCCGATGGAGTGAACCAGATGAAGGCCGCCGACATCGCGCGCACCTATGTGGAGTTCTTCGAACGCCACGGCCACGCCGTCGTGCCCAGCGCCTCGCTGCTCTACAACGACCCGACGCTGCTGTTCGTCAACGCGGGCATGGTGCCGTTCAAGCCGTACTTCACCGGGGCCGAACCCGCCCCGTGGAAGCGGGCGGTCAGCGTGCAGAAGTGTGTGCGCACGCTCGACATCGACGAGGTCGGCAAGACCACCCGGCACGGAACCTTCTTCCAGATGCTCGGCAACTTCTCCTTCGGCGACTACTTCAAGCAGGGCGCCATCGAGATGGCCTGGGAACTGGTCACCACCGACCAGCAGCACGGCGGCCTCGGTTTCGACTCCGACAACGTG
>JAJXWF010000080.1 GCA_021781735.1 Actinomycetes bacterium | reverse complement strand
AGAGTAACGCGCTGAACAAGCAGCAGCTGATCAACTCCCGGATCGCGATGCTGCACCTGAACCAGCCGTGGACCGAGCGCTACTGGAACTGGCTGGTCAACTTCATTCAGGGCAATCCCGGCAACGCGTGGGCGATCCAGCAGCCGGTGAGCAAGCTGCTTCCGGGCGCCGTCAGCACCTCGTTCCACCTCGTGATCAACGCGACGGTGCTGGCGCTGGTGATCGGCGTGACGATCGGGGTGATCTCGGCGCTGCGGCAGTACACCGGGTTCGACTACGCGATCACGTTCGTGGCGTTCGTCATGTACTCACTTCCCGTCTTCTGGGTCGCGGTGCTGCTCAAGCAGTTCCTGGCGATCGATCTCAACAACTTCCTCCAGGAGCCCCACATCAACTGGGGCCTCGTGATCGCTCTCAGCCTCCTGGCCGGCGTCTTCTGGATGGGCGCGCTCGGTGGCAGCTGGCGGCGCCGCCTGCTGGTCTTCGCGAGCGCGACCCTGGCCACCCTGGGCGTGCTCGCCTACATCTTCTCAAGCGGCTGGCTGAACGCCCCCACCATCGGCATCCCGGGGGTCGCGGTCATCGGCCTGGCGAGTGCGTACGTGTTCACGGTGCTGTTCGCGGGCACCAGGAACCGGCGGGCCCTGTACTCCGCCGTGGCGACCGCCGTGCTCGGAATCGCCCTGTACGTGCCGCTGCAGTACGTGCTGATCCTGTCGGTCGCCGGCACCTATTGGTTCGAACTGCTGCTGCTGGTCGTCGCCCTGGCGATGGGAGGCCTCGTCGGATGGCTGTTCGGCGGTCCCGACCGGATGGTCTCCGTGCGCGGGGGGGTGCTCGTGGCGCTGGCGATGTCCGTCACCGTGTTCGTCGACCAGTGCCTGCAGTACTGGAGCATCTACCTGGACTCACGCCCGGTCGGGCACCGGCCCATCGCGACCAGCGGCGCCTCCACCCCGGCCCTCGGCGGGGGCTTCTGGATCGCTCAGCTCGACCAGTTCACCCACCTGCTGCTGCCGACGATCGCGCTGGTGCTGATCTCGTTCGCGACGTACACGCGCTATCAGCGCGGGGCCACCCTCGAGGTGCTCAACCAGGATTACATCCGGACGGCGCGGTCGAAGGGCCTTCCCGAACGGGTGGTCGTCGTACGGCATGCGCTGCGCAATGCGCTGCTGCCGCTGGCCTCGATCGTCCCCGTCGACATCATCTCGCTCCTGGGCGGGGCCGTGATCACGGAAACCATCTTCAACTGGAACGGCATGGGACGGCTGTTCATCACGGCGCTGAGCGGCAACATGATCGACCCCGCGATGGCCTACATCATGATCACCGGCGCGGCGGCCATGGTGGCGAACATCATCGCCGACTTCCTGTATGCCCTTCTCGATCCTCGAATCCGGGTGGACGCATGAGCAACGACAACGTGACTCCGCAGCACGGCCGCGACGAGCGCATGGACGACCTCGACGAGTCGCGTGGCCAGGGTGACACCCGCGACGCGGCCACGTCGGGCTCCCTGGACGCGTTCGAGAACCTCGAACGCGACGAGGGAGCGTTCGGACGCGGCGAGGGCGTCGGCGAATCGATCGAGACCGAGGGGCTGTCCCAAGGCCGCATCGTCCTCCAGCGGTTCGTCCGACACCGCGGCGCGGTATTCGGCATGATCATGTTCGGCCTGACCGCGATCCTGTCGTTCAGCGCCATGGGCGTGGGGCCCATCCCGGGGTGGTGGCCCCACGATGTGAGCACGCCGTACAACATCGCGATTCCCGGAGGCGAACCGACGATGCACATGCCGACCTGGTTGGGCGGCAGCGGCTGGACCGGACTCGGGCCGTTCCCATTCGGGCAGGACCTCATCGGCCAAGACAACTTCGCCCAGGTGATGAAGGGCATCCAGACCTCGATCATGGTGATGTTCGTCATCGTCATCGTGGCCATGCTCTTCGGTGTGCTCATCGGCTCCCTCTCGGGTTATTACCGGGGCCGGCTCGACAACCTGCTCATGCGCTTCACCGACCTCGTCATCACCCTTCCCCTCATCGTCATCGGGGCCGTGCTCGGCAAGATGGTCGGCACGATCCCGTTCAAGTTCAACTGGTCGCAGGGCACGGTGGCGGCCATCCAGCAATGGATGCCGGTGGAACTCGCCCTGGTCCTCGGGCTGGTGCTCTGGCCCGGGCTGGCCCGCCTCACCCGCAGCGAATTCCTGCGCCTGCGCGAATACGAGTTCGTCGACTCCGCACGGGTCGCCGGCGCGAGCGACCGCCGCATCATGTTCAAGCACATCCTGCCGAACGCCATGGGCGTCGTAATCGTCAACGTGACCCTGCTGATGTCGGCCTCGGTCGTGCTCGAGGCGGCGTTGAGCTACCTCGGATTCGGCATTCGACCGCCGAACGTCTCGCTCGGGCTGCTGATCTCTCAGAACCAGGCGGCGTTCAACACGCGTCCCTGGCTGTTCTGGTGGCCCGGCCTGTTCATCATCATCCTCGCGCTGTCGGTCAACTTCATCGGTGACGGTCTGCGCGACGCCTTCGACCCGCGCACAAAGCGCATCCCCAGCCAGCGCGCGATGGACAAGGCCGCTGCCCGGGCGAATGCCCAAACCAGGGCCCAGGCCCCGTCGAACAGCCCCGGAGGTGCCCAGTGAGCAGGAACACGGTGACAGAGAGCCCCATGCGCGACGACAAACCCTCCCAGCCGGCGGTCACCGACGCATTCGACCCGGATGGGCACTCCAAGGCGACTCATCGCCGCGATGTGGCGAACAAGGGTGACCTGATCCTCGACGTCAAGGACCTGAGCGTCAACTTCTGGGTCAACAACGGCTGGTTCACGGCAGCCCATGGCCTCACCTACCAACTGCGAGCCGGCGACGTCCTCGCGATCGTCGGGGAGTCCGGGTCCGGCAAGACCCAATCATCGATGGCGCTGGTCGGGCTCCTCCCCCCCAACGGACGCACCTCCGGCTCCGCGAAGCTCGGCGACACCGAGCTGGTCGGGCTCAAGGGCTCGAGGTTGCGATCCATTCGTGGCCGGCAGATCGCGGTGATCTTCCAGGAGCCGATGACCGCCCTCAACCCGCTCTACACGGTCGGCTTCCAGATCATGGAGACCCTGCGCACCCACTTCATCATGAGCCCCTCGGAGGCGAAGCGGCAGGCCCTGGAGCTCATGCGTCTGGTGGAGATCCCCGAGCCCGAGAGCCGGTTCGACGCCTATCCACACCAGCTGTCCGGAGGCCAACGCCAGCGCATCATGATCGCCCAGGCCCTGTCCTGCGAGCCGAAGCTGCTGATCGCCGATGAACCCACCACAGCCCTCGACGTCACCGTTCAGGCCGAGATCCTCAAGCTCATGCGCCAACTGCGCCGCCGCGTGAACGCGGGCATCATCCTCATCACCCACGACATGGGCGTGGTCGCCGACATGGCCGACCACATCATCGTGATGAAGGACGGCAAGGTCGTCGAGTCGGGCACCGCTGCACAGATCTTCGGTGATCCGCAGCACCCCTACACGAAGCAACTTCTCGCGGCGGTGCCGCATCTCGGCTCGATGAGCGAGCACGCGGAGAACCCGAAGACACTCGTCTCGGTCAACGGGCGGCCGGTTCCGCTCACTCCCCCGGCCGATCCGTCGGTCCCCCCCGCGCTGCTGCTCGAAGACGTCGCGATCGACTACCCGAAGCAGGGGCGCCGCCCCGTCTTCCGGGCCGCAGAACACATCAACCTGAGAATCGACCCGGGCGAGGTCGTGGGGCTCGTGGGCGAGTCGGGTTCCGGCAAGACGACCATCGGACGGGCCGCCGTGGCGCTCCTGCGGGTGGCCGAGGGTCGGATCACGGTCGCGGGGCACGACATCACCGGCATGAAGAACAGGGACCTGCTGCCGTTCCGTAAGGACGTCGGCATCGTCTTCCAGGATCCCGGTTCCTCGCTCAACCCCCGCCTGCCCGTCGGCGAGTCCATCGGTGAGCCGCTCCTCCTGCACCATGCGCTCAGGGGTGCGGAACTGTCCAAGCGGGTCGAAGCACTCCTCGACAGCGTCGAACTCCCCCGCTCGATGCGCAACCGCTATCCGCACGAGCTTTCGGGTGGCCAGCGCCAAAGGATCGGCGTCGCCAGGGCCCTCGCCCTCCAGCCGAAGCTGCTGATCGCCGACGAGCCCACCTCAGCCCTCGACGTCTCGGTTCAGGCGCGGGTGCTCAAGCTGTTCCAGGATCTCCAGCAGGAGTACGGGTTCGCTTGTTTGTTCATCAGCCACGACCTCGCCGTGGTCGAGATGCTCAGCAAGCGGATTGCCGTGATGAGCCACGGGCACCTCGTGGAGGTCGGCGACACCGCTGACATCGTCACGAACCCGCAGGACGACTACACCCGGCGACTGCTGGCGGCGGTGCCGGTGCCTGATCCGGAGGAGCAGCGCAAGCGCCGCGAACTCCGCGACGCGATCATCGGCGACCTCGTGAGTTGATCCGTCCCGGGGGAACGAACCGAGCGGGTGGGCCGTCACAGACGACCCACCCGCTCTTTTCGTCGAGGCCACCGGGCCTCGAGCAGCCTGTTCAGGCCTCCAGCACGCTCACCGAGCCGCCGGCGGCCTCGATCTTGGTCTTGGCCGAGGCGGAAACGGCGTCAGCCCTCAGCGTGACCGCCACCGCGATGTCACCGTTGCCGAGCACCTTGACCGGGCTCCCGGAGCGCACCGCGCCCCTCTCGACCAGGTCAGCGACGCCGACCTCGCCGCCATCAGGAAACAGTTCGCCGATCCGCCCGACGTTGACGACCTGGAACTCCACCCGGAACGGGTTGCGGAAACCGCGCAGCTTCGGCAGACGCATGTGCAGCGGCATCTGCCCGCCCTCGAAGTTCTCGGGCACCGTGTTGCGTGCCGCAGAACCCTTGGTACCGCGTCCGGCGGTCTTGCCCTTCGAACCCTCACCGCGACCCTTGCGGGTCTTGGCGGTCTTGGCTCCCGGCGCCGGGCGCAGGTGATGAATCTTCAACGCCATGTCATTCCACCTCTTCCACGGCCACGAGGTGCGCCACGGCCCGAACCATGCCCCGGATCTCCGGGCGGTCCTCCTTGACGACCACATCGCCGATGCGCTTGAGACCGAGCGTGCGCAGGGTCTCCCGGTGGTTCTGCTTACCACCGATACCGGACTTGGTCTGAGTCACCTTGAGACGCGACATCAGTGCGTCACCTCCTCCTTGCGAGCCCTGAGCAGTGCGGCCGGAGCGACGTCCTCGACCGACTTGCCGCGACGCTTCGCGATCTGCTCCGGCTCCTCCAACATCTGCAGGGCCGCCACAGTGGCGTGCACCACGTTGATGGCGTTCGCCGAGCCGAGGGACTTCGCCAGCACGTCATGGACGCCGGCGCACTCGAGCACGGCGCGGGCCGAACCACCGGCGATCACGCCGGTACCCGGCGACGCCGGACGCAGCATGACCACACCCGCGGCCCGCTCGCCCTGAACCGGGTGGGGAATCGTGCGCTGGATCATCGGCACCTTGAAGAAGTGCTTCTTCGCCTCCTCGACGCCCTTGGCGATCGCCGCGGGCACCTCCTTGGCCTTCCCGTAGCCGATGCCCACGGTGCCCTCGCCGTCGCCCACGACGACCAGGGCCGTGAAGCTGAAGCGACGACCGCCCTGGACCACCTTCGCGACACGGTTGATGGCCACGACCCGCTCGAGGTATTGGCTCTTCTCCCGCTCCTGCTGCTGCGACGGGCCACGACGATCATCACGGCCACGACGCTCGCCTCCGGCACCGCCACCGCGGCGCTGAGTTCCACTCATCGTCAAATACCTTTCGTCGTGTCGTTACAGACCCAGGCCGGCCTCGCGCGCGGCGTCAGCCAACGCGGCGATGCGTCCGTGGTAGAGGTTGCCCGCGCGGTCGAAGACCACCTTGTCGATCCCGGCGGCCATGGCGCGCTCGGCGATCAGCTTGCCCACCGCCGCCGCCTTGGCCGACTTGTCGCCCGAGGATGCACGCAGCGTGGCCTCCATGGTCGACGCCGACACCAGGGTCCGACCCTCGGTGTCGTCGATCACCTGCACGCCGATGTGACGTGCCGATCGCGTGACCACCATGCGGGGACGCTCACTCGACCCGAAGATCGTCTTGCGTCCGCGGATCTGACGTCGCACGCGCGAGGCCGTCTTCGGAGCGAGGCCCCTGCGCATTCCCAGTGAAATAGCCATGCTCACTTACCAGCCTTTCCGACCTTGCGACGCACCAGCTCGCCCGCGTACCGCACGCCCTTGCCCTTGTAGGGCTCCGGCTTGCGGATCTTGCGGATGTTGGCTGCGACCTCGCCCACCTGCTGCTTGGAAATGCCGTGGACGCTGAACCGGGTGTTGTTCTCGACAGCGAACGTGATGCCCTCGGGGGCGTCGACGATCACCGGATGCGAGAAGCCCAGGCTGAACTCGAGCTGCTGGGCCCCCTTCGACAGGACCCGGTATCCGACACCGACGATCTCGAGCTTCTTCTCGTACCCGTCGGTGACACCGGTGACCATGTTGGCCACGAGCGTGCGGGTGAGCCCGTGGAGCGACCTGCTCTCGCGCTCGTCGTCGGGACGGGCGACCACGATCTGGCCCTCGTCGTTCTTGCTCACCGTGATGGGCTTGGCGACCACGTGGGACAAAATGCCCTTCGGGCCCTTGACCTCGACGTTCTGCCCGTCGAGAGTCACTTCGACGCCTGCCGGCACGACGATTGGGAGCTTGCCAATGCGTGACATGTGATTATCTCCTTGTCTCTCGCCGGGTCACCAGACGTAGGCGAGGACTTCGCCGCCAACGGACTTCTCGTGTGCCTGACGGTCTGTCAGCAGGCCCTGGGACGTCGAGATGATCGCGATGCCCATACCACCGAGCACCTTCGGCAGCGACGTGGACTTCGCATACACCCGCAGTCCGGGCTTGCTGACCCGCTTGATGCCCACGATCGAACGCTTGCGGTCGTCGCCGTACTTGAGCTGAATGGTGAGCGTCTTGCCGACTTCCCCTTCGGCCGGTTCCACGACCTTGTAGTCCTGGATGTAGCCCTCGGCCTTGAGGATGTCGGCGATGCCCACCTTGATCTTCGAATGCGGCATGCTCGTGGCGTCGTGGTGGGCGCTGTTCGCGTTACGCACGCGCGTCAACATGTCCGCGATGGGATCAGTCATTGTCATGGCTGGATGTGCTTCTTTCTCGCCACGGTTTCCGTCCCCAACCTGGGCTGGACCTGCGGCGGTGGATGTTCAGGAGTCGGAGGGGTTCACCAGGACGACTTGGTGACGCCGGGCAGCTCGCCCGCGTGAGCCATCTCACGGAGGCAGACACGGCACAGGCCGAACTTGCGGTACACCGCCTTGGGGCGTCCGCACTTCTGGCAGCGCGTGTACGCCCGAACGCCGAACTTCGGCTTTCGCGCCTGCTTGACCTTCAACGCAGTCTTGGCCATGGCCGGATCACTTCCCCTTCGCGGTCTTCGAGCCGGCCGCCGCGCCACGCTTGCGTGCGACCTTCAACGTGTCGTCGACCTCCTTGAACGGGAAGCCGAGCTGCTTGAGCAGGTGGCGACCCTCGACGTCGGTGGTCGCCGTGGTCACGAACGTGATGTCCATGCCGCGGAGGCGGTCGATCCTGTCCTGGTCGATCTCGTGGAACATGACCTGCTCGTTGAGACCGAACGTGTAGTTGCCCCGACCGTCGAACTGGCTGGCGTTGAGCCCGCGGAAGTCGCGGATACGAGGCAGGGCCACGGAGAGCAAGCGGTCCGCGAACTCCCACATGCGATCACCACGCAGCGTCACGTGGCAGCCGATCGGCATTCCTTCACGCAGCTTGAACTGAGCGATCGACTTGCGGGCCTTGGTCACCTGCGGCTTCTGGCCGGTAATGGCCGCCAGGTCGCGGATCGCGCCGTCAATGATCTTCGAATCACGTGCGGCCTCACCGACACCCATGTTGACCACGATCTTCACCAGACCGGGGATCTGCATGACGTTGTCGTAGTCGAACTCCTGCTGCATCGCCGGAACGATCTGCTCGCGGTACTTCTTCTTCAGCCGGGGCAGTTCCCGGACCGTCTCGGTGGTGGCGCTCACTTCTTGCCGCCCTTCTTCGGAGCATCTTTCTTGAGGACCCGCACACTGCGCTGCGCGGTGTACTCAGTGCCGTCGGGACGCCGCTTGGTGACTTCCTCGCGGTCGTGGCCCACACGGGTCACCGTGGCCTCCTTGCCGGAGCCGACCACGAGCTGCACATTGGACACGTGAATGGGCGCCTCAGAGGCGACGATGCCGCCCTTGGTCACCTGTGTCGACTGCGGCTGGCTCGCCGAGTCGCGCAGATGACGCTTGACGATGTTGACGCCCTCGACGGTGACCCGGTTCAGCGCCGGATAGACGGCAATGACCTCGCCGATCGTGCCCTTGTCGTTGCCGGCGATGACCTTGACGCGGTCACCCTTCTTGACGTGCAGTGACTTCATTCAGATCACCTCCGGGGCGAGCGACACGATGCGCATGAAGCGCTTCTCGCGCAACTCGCGGGCCACTGGACCGAAGATGCGGGTGCCACGGGGCTCCCCGTCACTCCTCAGGATCACCGCGGCGTTCTCGTCGAACCTGATGTACGAACCGTCCGTGCGTCGGTGCTCCTTGCGGGTCCGCACCACCACGGCCTTGACGACGTCGCCCTTCTTGACGTTGCCGCCGGGGATGGCGTCCTTGACGCTGCACACGATGGTGTCACCGACATAGGCGTAGCGGCGCTTGGATCCACCGAGAACACGGATGCACAAGAGTTCCTTGGCACCCGTGTTGTCGGCGACTTTGAGTCGCGTCTCCTGCTGGATCATGTGTTCTCCTCTGCCCCACTGGTTCCCTGACACGCCAAGGCCTGGTGGAACTTGCTGGTTGGCCCCCTGGATTGTGCCAGGAGGCATCCCGAACCTCAGGGGCTCGGCGATCATTTGCGCGCCCGGCAGAGGTCCCCTCCACACCTGATGAGGGCACAGTCCCAAGGCAACTTGTCTAGGCTACCCCATGCCCGCTGACCGCGCCTAATCAGGTCGGGGCCGACTCGGCCCCGACCTCCCAGGGCGCCCGCGGATTGCTCGGGCGAGCGGCCGTCAGTGGGCGGGCGCCGTCACGGCGACGGCACCTGACAGCCGTCCCGCGATGAGGAACAGCACGCCGATCACCAGTAGGGGCACCACCACAACGCCGGTCGAGCCAGACAAGGCAGCCCGCACTGGAACGGCACCGCCATCACCGGGGCGGAAGACCAGGGCAGCAACAGCCTGCCCCGCCGCCAGGGCGATCAGCAGCCAGCCCGCCAGCGTCGGACGGTGCACGCCGAGGAAGCCGATCGCGGCGGACAGCATGAGCACCGCCACCACCCCGACCGGGCCCCACGTGTCACGCGGGACGAGACGAGCAAGCGCGTCAATGTCATTGAACAGGATCATGGCGCCCGAGAGTGCGATGAGGATCGGCCCTGTGGGCACCGGTCGCAGCAGAGCCATGACGCTGAGGATCCCCGCCGGCACGGCATAGCCCGCAATGACGAGTGCGACGGTCGGCCCGCTGAGATCCTCGACGGCGTAGCCCGCAGCGAACAGCCCGCCCAGCACGGCGAACAGCGTCACCAGGACGACGGCCAGGTACTTGATAAACGATGCTCCAGACATCGTGACCACCCCTAGCACCATTGTCCCCTCGCCGCGAGCCGGCCGCGCGTCGGCGGCCCAATCTCTTCAGTCGGCCCGGCCAGCCCCGCGGATGTACGCCATCGCCGCTCCCCACAGTGCGCTGGCGACACCGACTAGGGCCGCCACCCCCATGACCTGCAGCAGCATGTTGTCACCGGTGATCGCCACCACCGGCCCCAGCGCGAAGGAACAGGCGAACAACACCATCGCCACGATGAACGCGGGTCGTCCCGGCTGGCGCCGCTCGGCCACCGGGAGTGAGGAATCGTCGGGTCTGGTCACGTCCAGCCACGCTACCCGCGGTGTCTGAATCGGTACTGAGTCGGCAGCCCCCGATGGGACGACGACAGAGGGCCGCCCGCATGCAGCGGGCGGCCCTCGCAAGGAGGTTCTCGGAACCTCACTTGGCCTTTTCGACGACTTCGATGAGACGCCAGCGCTTCGTGGCCGACAGCGGGCGGGTCTCCATGATCCGAACGCGGTCGCCGATACCGGCCTCGTTGTTCTCGTCATGCGCCTTGAGCCGCGCCGTCTTGGTCATCACCTTGCCGTAAAGGGGGTGCTTGGCACGATCCTCGACGGCGACGACGACGGTCTTGTTCATCTTGTCGCTCACGACGATGCCCTCGCGCACCTTGCGGCTCGATCCGCGCGTATTGGTGGTGTTCTCGCTCATGGTCAGGCCTTTCCAGGTTCGTCGACGATGCCGAGGTTGCGCTCCTGGATCACGGTGTACACGCGGGCGATGTCCTTGCGGACCTCACGCAGACGACCGTGCGATTCCAGCTGGCCGACGGCCGCCTGGAATCGGAGGTTGAACAACTCCTCCTTGAGTTCAACGACCTTGGCGTTGAGCTCGTCGCGGCTGAGACCTCGAAGGTCGGCCGCGGTCAATGACGTGTTGGCCATCAGTTGTCACCTGCCTCGCGCATGATGAAGCGAGCCTTGAACGGCAGCTTGTGGATGGCCAGGCGCATGGCCTCGCGGGCGATCTCCTCGGGTACACCCGAGAGTTCGAAGAGCACGCGACCTGGCTTGATGTTGGCGACCCACCACTCGGGTGAGCCCTTGCCGGAGCCCATCCGGGTTTCGGCCGGCTTCTTCGTGAGCGGACGGTCCGGGTAGACGTTGATCCAGACCTTGCCGCCACGGCGGATATGGCGGGTCATCGCGATACGGGCAGCCTCGATCTGACGGTTCGTGAGGTACGACGACTCCAGTGCCTGGATGCCATAATCACCGAAGGCGAGCTCGGTGGCCCCCTTCGCCATGCCATCCCGCTGGGGGTGGTGCTGCTTGCGGTACTTGACTCGACGAGGAATCAGCATGGATCAAGCTCCTGCGTTCTCAGTGGTTGATGCCGACTGCTCGACCACCGGTGCGGTCGACTCGGTCGCAGCCTCGGCGCGGCGACGCCCACCGCGGTCGGGACGCTCGGGGCGCTCGGTGCGGGGACGGCGGGCCGGGCGCTGGCGACCGGGGGCTGCCGCGCGTGCGGCCTTCTGCGCGGCGCGCTCCGCCTTGCTGCCGGACACGTCGCCCTTGTAGATCCACACCTTGACACCGATCCGGCCGAAGCTGGTCTTCGCCTCGTGGAAGCCGTAGTCGATATCGGCGCGGAGGGTGTGCAGCGGCACGCGACCGTCGCGGTAACCCTCGGAGCGGCTCATTTCAGCGCCACCCAGACGTCCGGAGCACTTGATCCGGATGCCCTGGGCCCCGGCGCGCATGGCCGTCTGCTGAGCCTTGCGCATGGCGCGACGGAAGGCGACGCGGGCGCCGAGCTGCTCGGCCACACCCTGCGCCACCAGCTGCGCATCGGTCTCGGGGTTCTTCACCTCGAGGATGTTGAGTTGGATCTGCTTGCCGCTGAGCTTCTCGAGCGCGCCACGGATGCGCTCCGCCTCGGCACCGTTGCGGCCGATGACAATGCCCGGACGCGCTGCGTAGAGGAAGATTGTCACGCGCTCGGAACGACGTTCGATCTCGATCGAGGAGATCCCGGCCCGCTCCAACGACTTGAGGAGGTACTGGCGGATCTTGATGTCCTCGCCGATCAGCGACGCGTAGTTCTTCTCGGCGTACCAGCGGGTCTTGTGGTCATTGGTGACGCCGAGGCGGAAGCCAATGGGGTTGATCTTCTGGCCCATGCTCAGGCTCCCTTCTTCTTCGACGGTGCCTCGACCGAGCGGGGCTCGACCACGACAGTGATGTGTGACGCTCGCTTGAGGATGCGGCTTGCCGACCCCTTCGCCCGAGGTCGGATGCGCCGCAGGGTCACCCCTTCATCGACGAACGCCTGCGAGATGTACAGGTCGTCCGCCCGCAACTGGTCGGTGTTCTCAGCGTTGGCCACAGCGGAGGCCACCACCTTGTAGACGGGTTCGCTGGCCGCCTGCGGCGCGTACTTGAGGGTGTCGAGGGCATCGTTGACATCCATCCCACGGACGATGTCGATGACCCGTCGCACCTTGGTCGGGCTCATCCGGACGTGGCGCGCAATCGCGTACGAGCCAGGACGATCCCCGAGCAGGCGGAGGCGACGGCTTGGTCGCTCTGTGTTAGTGCTCATATGACTTGGATTCCTTTTACTCGCGCTGTCAGCGCCGGCGGGACTTCTTGTCGTCCTTCACGTGCCCCTTGAAGGTGCGCGTGGGTGCGAATTCTCCGAGCTTGTGACCGACCATCGCCTCGGTGACGAATACCGGCACATGCTTGCGGCCGTCGTGCACGGCGATGGTGTGACCGATCATGTCGGGCACGACCATGGAACGGCGCGACCAGGTCTTGATGACGTTCTTCGTCCCCTTTTCGTTCTGAACATCGACCTTCTTGGCCAGATGATCGTCGACGAAGGGACCCTTCTTCAGGCTCCGTGGCATTCCTCAGGCTCCCAATCAGCGCTTCTTGCCGGACTTACGGCGACGGATGATCAACTTGGTGCTCGCCTTGTTCTTGTCACGGGTGCGGCCCTCGGGCTTGCCCCACGGCGACACCGGGTGACGACCACCGGACGTGCGACCCTCGCCACCACCATGCGGATGGTCGATCGGGTTCATGACGACACCTCGGACGGTCGGACGGACACCCTTCCAACGGTTACGTCCGGCCTTGCCCCAGTTGATGTTGCTCTGCTCCGCATTGCCCACGGTGCCGATCGTCGCGCGGCAGCGCACGTCGACCATGCGCATTTCCCCGGAGGTCATGCGCAGCGTGGCCATCTTTCCCTCGCGGGCGACCAGCTGGATGCCCGCGCCGGCCGAGCGGGCGAGCTTCGCACCCCCCCCCGGTCGCATCTCCACGGCGTGCACAGTGGTGCCCACCGGGATGTTGCGCAACGGGAGGTTGTTCCCGGGGCGGATGTCGGAGCCCTCGCCCGCCTGGACGACGGCGCCCTGGACGAGGCCCTGAGGAGCGATGATGTAGCGCTTCTCACCATCAGCGTAGTGAAGCAGCGCGATCCGGGCGGTGCGGTTCGGGTCGTACTCGATGTGAGCGACCGTGGCCGGTACGCCGTCCTTGTCGTAGCGCTTGAAGTCGATCAACCGATAGGCCTGCTTGTGGCCGCCGCCGATGTGGCGGGTGGTGATGCGGCCGGTGTTGTTACGTCCACCGGTCTTCGGCTTCGACCGTAGCAGGGACTTCTCGGGGGTCGACCGCGTCACCTCAGCGAAGTCGGACACGCTGGCGCCGCGGCGACCGGGGGTCGTCGGCTTGTACTTACGGATACCCATGAGTCAGTCGTTCCTTGTCTTCGTCGTTCAGGCGACCGGGCCGCTGAAGATGTCGATCCGCTCGCCCT
>JAJXWF010000079.1 GCA_021781735.1 Actinomycetes bacterium | reverse complement strand
GCCCGGGCCGACGGCCGCGACCATGAACCTCTTCGCCGCGGTGCACGCCAGGGTCGTGGGCGCGAGGCTGAGCACCGACGCCGCCGATGCCACCCACGCGTGCCTCACCCCGACTCAGCTCGCGCGGCTCGGCGGGCGGCTCCGCCCTGGGACCCGGGTGGTCGTCGCGGGCGACCGGCTTCCCGCCGCAGCGGCCACGGCGGCCACCGAACGCGGGCTCCGGGTGACGCACTACTACGGGGCCTCCGAACTCTCGTTCGTGGCCGCGGGGACGTCCGCGGACGACCTGCACGCGTTCCCCGGCGTGGACATCGACATCAAAGACGGCGCCATCTGGGCGCGCTCTGCCTACCTGTGCCGGGGCTACGTCGACGGCGCGGGTGGGCCGCTCCGCCGCGACGGCGCATGGGCCAGCGTCGGCGACCTCGGCGGATTCCGCGGAGGGGTGCTGGTCGTCGTGGGGCGCCCTGGCCACATCGTCACGGGCGGCGCGATCGTGTCGCTCGCCGAGGTCGAGGCCGCCCTCGGCGCTGCGGCCCGCGGACCGTTCGCGGTCGTGGGCCTGCCCCACGTCGCGCTGGGGTCGGTCCTGGCGATCGTGACCACCGATCCCGCCGACGAGGCCCCGCTCCGGGAGCACGCGCGACGGCTCCCGCCGGCCCACCGTCCCCGGCTGTGGTACCAGCGGCCCGAACTCCCGCTGACCCCGGCCGGAAAGCTCGACCGGGCGACGCTCGCCGCCCTGCTCGGGACGGGCCGATGACCCCGGAGGGACCGGTGATCATCGAGGCCCTCCGGACGCCGATCGGCACGGCCCACCGGGCCCTCGCCGGGCTGGACGCCGTTGGGCTCGCCGCGCCCGTGCTCGCCCAATTGGCGGAACGACTCGCCCGCCCGCCGGCCGAGGTCGTCCTCGGCAACTGCATGGGACCCGGCGGCGACGTCGCCCGGGTCGCGGCCCTCGCGGCCGGGCTCCCGGTGGAGACACCAGCCGTCACCGTCGACCGCCAGTGCGCCAGCGGCCTGACGGCCATCGAGCTGGGATCCCGACTCGTGGGCGCCGACCACTGGCCGGTGCTCGCCGGCGGCGTCGAGAGCGCCTCGAGCGCGCCGTGGCGGTTCTGGCCCCCGGCGGGCGCGGACGCGGACCCCGTCCGCTACGAACGTGCCCCGTTCGCGCCGACCCCGGAGAGCGACCCTGACATGGGGCTCGCCGCCGACCTGCTCGCCGAGGAGCGTCGGGTCGGTCGTCGGCGACAGGATGAGTACACCGCCCGCTCTCATCAGCGGGCGTGGGACGCCGCCCGGAACGGCCGGTTCACGGACGAGTTGGTCCCGCTCGCCGGACTCGATCACGACGAGCGGGTGCGCGGTGGCATGACCACGGCACGGCTTGCGCGGTTGCCGGCCGCCTTCCGTATGGGCGGAACCGTGACCGCGGGCAATGCCTGCGGCATCAACGACGGCGCGGCGGTCGTCGCGCTGGCGCCCGCCTCGGCCGGGCTGCCGGGGCTGCGGGTCCTGGCGACGGCGTCCGCCGGCGTCGACCCCCGGCGTCCGGGCCTCGGGATCGTGCCCGCCGTCAGGGTGGCGCTGCAGCGGGCCGGGTTGCGCATCTGCGACCTGGACGTGATCGAGATCAACGAGGCGTTCGCCGGCCAGGTGCTCGCCTGTTACGACGAGTTGGGGATCGACCCCGAGCGGGTCTGCACCGACGGGGGTGCGCTGGCCCTGGGACACCCGTGGGGTGCGAGCGGCGCCGTACTTGTCGTGCGCCTGTTCAGCCGGATGGTTCGGCAGGGTCAGGGGCGCTTCGGTCTCGCGGCGATCGCCGCGGGGGGTGGCCAGGGGACCGCCGTGGTGGTCGAGGCCAGCTGACGGGTGGCGCCACAACAACATTCGACGTTTTCCCGCGTAGTCGGGGAACAACGTCGAATGTTGTCACGATCACCGCGGACGCACACCTGCCGCCGGTCCGAGGGCCGGCGGCAGGTCTCGTGATGGGTCTCAGTGTTCGACCCGCTCCCCCGTCACGGGGTTGAGGAACAACCGGCGTCCATTCGCGTGCGAGAAGTCGAACATGTTGGTGATCGACCCTGCCCAGGCGTCGGCCGAGCCGCCGGAGATCCGGGCGCCCTTGAGCCAGTTGTCCTCGATGAAGCTGACGATCGAGGTCTGGCTCGACAGGGAGCTGTCCACGTAGTTGGCCTTCGCCCAAGGCGAGATGACCAGCATCGGCAGACGTGGCCCGAACCCGCAGCGGGCCTGCTGGCCCTCGAACACCTTGGCGGTGCTGGTGCCGCAGGTGCCCGACCCGGTGAGCGCATCCAGCGGAGTCTGCGACTGGTTGAGGATCGGGCCCATCTGGTGGTCGTACCAGCCGTCGCTGTCGTCGTAGTTGATGACGACGGCGGTGCTGTTCCAGCTGGGCAGCTTCTGCAGGCGGTTGATGGTGTTGACGATGAACTTCTGCTCGTCGAGCGGGTCGGAGTAGCCGGCGTGGCCGTCCTGGGCGTTGGGCGCCTTGAGATACGACACGGCCGGCAGATTGCTCGAATCCGCCGCGGCCCAGAAGTCCTTGAGGTCGTACTGGTGGTTGGCCTGGTCCTGGTGCCCGATCATGGCCACCGACGTGGGTGGCAGATGCTGCGGGTTGGCCGTCGACAGGTAGTACTGGAAGGGCTCGTGGTGCGGGTTGTAGTCGCTGATCGATGCCCCGCCGACATTGTTGGTCGCCCCGGTGCAGACCGCCGACTGGTTGAAGCTGGACGCCTGTCCGGGCACGTACCCGGGGTTCGAGAACCCGCCCTGGAACCATCCCCAGCTGACTCCACCCTGGTCGAGCAGGTCGCCGATGTTCTGGCCTCCCATCTCGATGGTGCTGGCCGCGGACTTGCCGTCCTGCGTGTATGAGCACAGGTCGTAGGCGGGGTCGGCGTCGCTGTACATCGTTCCGCTGCCCTGCGCCTGCACGGTCCCAGGAGTGGGCTTCGGAAGGTTCGTGGCGCCCAGCCCGCTGCACACGGACGTGCCGTACACCGCCGAGGACGGCCCACAGATCGCGCCGTAGGTGTTGCCGGCGGTCACGTTGACCGCCCCGGGCGAGGACGGCCCGTAGGTGGTTCCGTAGGAGTTGTCGCTCATCGCGAACCGCTGGGCGTAGTTCCACAGCGCGGTCACGGTGTTGCCGTCGTAGTAGTCCATCACCAGGTTCGGCGCGGACCTGTCGGGCGGGCTGCACGACTCGTTGTTGGTGTACTGGACGAACTTGTCCATCAGGCCGTGGTCGGCGGCCTTCTGCTCCTGGGTGTAGCCGTGACCCTCGTCGCAGGTCAGCGCCATCGCCGGTCCGAGCCGCGACGGGTTGGCGAGATTGGGGTTGTTGGCCAGCAGCGCCCCCGACAGCCCGTTGACGCTGGGCGTCCCGGCCGCTGCGTGGAAGGCCGGCTCCCCGGTCGGGTTCGCGGCCACCGGGTACGTGCCGAAGTAGTGGTCGAACGAGACGTTCTCGCCGAAGATCACCACCAGGTGCTTGATCGGGGTGGCGGTGGCCACCCGGGTGACGTGGGTGATGGGCTCCGATCCCCGGTCGGAGGCGCCGGCGGCGGACGCCGACAACGTGCCGGCCCCCAGCCCCAGGATCGTGACCCCTGCTCCGGCCAGCATCATCAAACGACTTGTGCGTCGCGTGGACATCCGGTCCTCCCTTCGTATGTGCACCATCAACCTCCCGGGGGAGAGTGACACGCGGGTCACGCGGGGACGAACACCGGGGGGCGATCAGGTGAACTTCACCCGTCTCCCCCATTGCCCGGGTGAACCGAGGGTGGCTCGACTGCCGCTCGGGCCGTGGCGGTGCCCACTTACCGCCCCTGAAGGGGCCTCCGGGGACGACTCCCAGCAGTCTGCCAGCCGACTCACAGGTTGGACACAGGTTCGGGGAACACAGTTGTTCCAACGCACGGTCCTCCCAACCACGCGGAATCATCCGGAAACGGATCCCCCCCGAACGCACGCGAGCGCCCACATCCCCCCGTGGGCGCTCGCGTGCGTTCGGGGGCTTCGCTGCGTCCCGTCGTGGAACCGTCCGTCGCCGGACCTTCGGCCCGCACTGGCTAACCTGAGCGGGTGCCCCATTCTCCCCTGCCCCTGCGTCACGGGCTGAACTCCGCCTGGGTGCGCACGCCGGCGTCCGGCGACTGGGCCACCATGCGCGACTGGCTGGTATTCAAGATCCCCCGGTTGACACCAGCGCGCATCGACGGGATGTTCGACGAGCAACGCTTCGTCGACGAGTCCGGAACGCCGCTGGTCGCTGATACCGCGTTCCGGCCGAACCGGTTCGTGTTCTTTCACCGCGACCTGCCCGACGAGACGCCGCCCCCCGGCGACCTCATCGTGCTGCACCGCGACGACCGCCTCGTGGTGCTCGACAAGCCGCACTTCACCTCGACGATCCCGCGTGGCCAGCACGTGCTGCACAGCGCGGTGGTGCGCGCCCGCCGCGACCTCGACCTGCCCGAGCTGTCGCCCGCCCACCGGCTCGACCGGCTGACCGCCGGCGTCCTGCTGTGCACCACCGAACGACGCTGGCGCCCCGCCTACCAGGCGATGTTCGAGCATCGGGTGCCTCGGAAGACCTACGAGGCGCTGGCCGGCTGGCGCGACGACCTCCTGCTCCCGGTGGAGGTGAGCAGCCATATCGTCAAGCAGCGGGGCGTGCTGATCGCGCAGGAGATCGCCGGAGCGGAGCCGAACGCGTTCACCCGGATCGAGCTCATCGAGCGGCTGGGCCCCGGACACGCGCGCTACCGGGTGCTGCCGCGCACGGGGCGTACCCACCAGATCCGGGTCCACCTCAATTCGCTGGGCATCCCGATCGTCGACGACCCGTTCTACCCCGACCTGCTCGACACGCCGCTCGACGACTTCACGCACCCGCTGCAACTGCTGGCGCGCGAACTGAGCTTCACCGACCCGATCGACGGGCGGCCGCGCACGTTCACCAGCGTCCGGCAGCTCTCGATGCCACCGGACGCCGCGACCTGACGCTCAGGCCGCCGCCCTGACATCAGGGCGTTGCGGCCTCAGCACCTGCACCCGGGGCGGCCAGCCGAACCGCAGGCGCACCCGCAGTTGGTCGTGGGTGATGATGAACCACGCGGCCACCACGAACGCGAGGCCGGTGGCGATGGCGCCGGCCGCGAGTGTCCACCGGGCACCCCAGACCTGGCCGACCCAGCCGATGATCGGCGCGCCGAGCGGCGTGCCCCCCATGAAGATCGCCATGTAGAGGGCCATCACCCGGCCGCGCATCTCGGGTTCGCAGGCGAGCTGCACGCTCGAGTTCGCCGTGGTGAGCACGGTGAGCGCGAACAGGCCCACCACCACCAGGATGACCGAGTAGGTGAGATAGCTCGGCGCGGCGGCCAGCAGCGCGGTGAACACCGTGAACCCGGCGAGCGAGCCCAGCATGATCCGCAGCCGCGGACGCGCGCGGCGGGCGGCGATCAACGCGGCCGCCAGGGTACCGATCGCCATGATCGAACCCAGCAGCCCGTACTCGCCGGCACCCTTGTGGAAGACCGTCGTGGCCATCAGCGCATTGGTGATCTGGAAGTTCATGCCGAACGTGCCGAGCATGAACACGACGAACATCACGAGCATGATGTCGGGCCGGCCGCGGACATACCGCAGCCCCTCCCTCATCGCACCGCGTCCCTTGCGGAGCGGCGCGGGGGTGAGCTCGTGGGAGCGCATCAGATACAGGGCCACGATCGGCGCGGCGAAGCTCACGCCGTTGATCAGGAGGGCGGGGGCCACCCCGAAGGCGGCGATGACCAGGCCGGAGATGCCCGGCCCGAGCAGCCGGGCCCCGTTGAACGAGGCCGAGTTGAGCCCTACGGCGTTGGGCAGGTAGGTGGTCGGCACCATCTCGGACGCGAACGCCTGCCGGGTGGGATTGTCGAGCGCGCTGATCGCTCCCTGCGCGACGGCGAGGACGTAGACGTGCCACAGCTGCACCGACCCGGAGGCCACCAGCAGCCACAGGACCAGGCTCGTGGCCCCCAAGCTCATCGTGGTGCCCATGAGGATGCGCCGCTTGGGGAACCTGTCGGCGATGGCGCCGGCGTAGGGCGCCAGCAGCGCGACGGGGGCGAACTGCAGGCCGGTGACGAGTCCGAGGGCCGCCGAACTGTGGTTGGTGAGCTGGGTGAGCACCAGCCAGTCCTGGGCGACGCGGGCCATCCAGCTGCCGACGTTGGCGACGAAGGAGCCGGCAAAGTAGAGCTTGTAGTTGTAGAAGCCGAAGGATGCGAACATCCCGATGGATTCGCCCGACCGGGAGCGCACAGCGGAACTCACTTGGCGGCCACCTCCGCGAGGATCTCGACGGCATCACGCAGCACGTCGAGTTGCGTGTCGGTGAGGGTGGCCAGCCGTTCGGCCATCCAGGAGTCGCGACGGGCCAGGGTGCGGGCGACGATCTCGCGGCCCTTGTCGGTGAGGGTGACCATCACCTGGCGACCGTCGGTGGGATGGGGTGTGCGGGTGATGATGCCGTCGTCCTGCAGGCAGTTGAGCGTGCGGGTGATGCTGGGAGTGCTGACCCGCTCGATCTCGGCGATCCGGGTGGGCGTCTTCTCCCCGTCGACCAGTCGCGCCATGACGCTGAACTGATGGGGGGCGACCTCGTGGGTGCCCTCGAACCGGACCCGGCGGGAGATGCGCTGGCAGGTGAGACGGACTTGGGTGGCCAGTTCGGACAGATCCGAGGTCTCGAATAATTGAGTTGACATTCAACTACCTTAAGTAATTAGCTGAGGTAGCTATCCTACTCTTGAATCGTCACCAAATCGAGGCCCGGGGCGATCCATCTCACGATGTGCCCCTCCGAATACGAGACCGGCGGCCGGACCCTGGCCGGTGGCCGCCCGAACCCGGCCACCGGCCCGCAATGTCGGAGAGATGCTCGTGTGCCCGGACGCCGTGGCGCCCCGGAATCAGAGACTCCGAGCCACCTCCACGACGTGGTCGACGGTGAAGCCGAACTCCTCGAAGCACGTGGCACCGCTCGCCGAGGCGCCGAAGTGCTCGAGCGAGACGCTCCTGCCGGCCGTGCCGACGTAGCGCGCCCAGCCCATCGCGATACCCGCCTCGACACTCAGCCGCTTGGTCACCGAACTGGGCAGCACCGACTCGCGGTAGTCGGCGTCCTGCTGGTCGAACCACTCCTGGCACGGCATCGACACGACCCGGGTCGGGACGCCGTCGGCCTCGAGCCGCTCCTGGGCACCGAGAGCGAGCTGCACCTCGGAGCCGGTGGCGATGATGATCAGCTCGGGGGTGGTCGAGGCGTCCTTGAGCACGTAGGCGCCCTTGTCGAGGTTTTCGGCCCCCGCGACGCCGTCGCCGCGGACGATCGTCGGCACGTCCTGGCGGGTGAGGATCAGCCCTGCGGGTCCGTCGGTGCGCTTGAGCACCGACACCCAGGCCTGGGCGGTCTCGTTGGCGTCCATCGGACGCACGATCGACAGGCCGGGAATGGCGCGCATCGCGGCGAGGTGCTCGACCGGCTGGTGGGTGGGACCGTCCTCGCCGACACCGACCGAGTCGTGGGTCCACACGAAGATCGACGGCAGCTTCATCAGCGCGGCCAGCCGCACGGCCGGACGCATGTAGTCGGTGAACACGAAGAAGGTGCCGCCGTAGCAGCGCGTGAGCCCCGACAGGTTGATGCCGTTGACCACGCCGCCCATGGCGTGCTCGCGCACCCCGAAATGCAGCGTGCGGCCGTACCAGGAGCCGGTGAACTCCTTTGACGACTGCGAGGGCGGAAAGAAGGAGGGCTCGCCCTTCATCGACGTGTTGTTCGAGCTGGCGAGGTCGGCCGAGCCACCCCACAGTTCCGGCAGTTGCGGGGCCAGCGCGGTGAGCACCTCACCGGACGCGGCGCGGGTGCTCTTCTTGCCGGGCTCGAAGGCCGGCACGCTGAGGTCGACCGGCAGTTGCCGGGCCGAGGTGCGGGCCAGCAGCGCCGCGGCGTCGGGGTGGGCCGCGCTCCACCCGGCGAAGGTGGCGTCCCACGCGGACCGCAGCTGCTTGCCGCGCTCGGCGGCGTTGCGGCGGGCGTAGTCGACGGCCTCCTGGTCGACGGCGAACGGCTCGTCGGCGAAGCCGAGCCCCCTCTTGAGGGCGCTGATCTCCTGAGCGCCGAGCTTGGCGCCGTGAACGGAGTGACTGCCGGCCAGGGTGGGCAGCGGCCAACCGATGACCGTGGTGACCCTGATGAACGACGGCTTGTCGGTGACCCGCTTGGCCGCCTCGATCGCCTCGAACAGCTCGCCGACCTTCTCCTCGTACCTCGTGCCGCCGTTGGTGAAGTCGACGTGCTGCACGTGCCACCCGTAGGCCGCGTAGCGGGCCTGGACGTCCTCGGTGAAGGCGATCTTCGTCTCGCCCTCGATGCTGATCCGGTTGTCGTCGTAGAACAGGATGAGGTTGCCGAGTTCCTGGGTGGCCGCCAGCGACGACGCCTCGGAGGCGACGCCCTCCTGCATGCAGCCGTCGCCCGCGATGCAGTAGACGTGGTGGTCGAAGGGGCTCTCACCGGCCGGGGCCTCGGGGTCGAACAGGCCGCGTTCCCGGCGGGCCGCCATCGCCATGCCGACAGCGTTCGACACGCCCGCGCCGAGGGGCCCCGTGGTGCACTCGATGAAGTCGGTGTGGCCGTACTCAGGGTGACCGGGAGTCTTCGAGCCCCAGGTGCGCAGCGACTTGAGGTCATCGAGTTCGAGGCCTGCCCCGGCGAGGTAGAGCTCGGTGTACTGCGTGAGGGAGGCGTGACCCGCCGACATCACGAAGCGGTCGCGTCCCAGCCAGTGCGGATCGCTCGGGTCGATCGCCATGACCTTGGCGTAGAGGAGATACCCGAGCGGCGCCAGCGAGATGGCCGTGCCCGGATGCCCGTTGCCGACCTTCTCCACCGCGTCGGCCGCGAGGATCCGCGCCGTGTCGACGGCCTGCTTGTCGAGATCGGTCCAGGAGAGTGGTGTGTTCACGCGGTTATCCTTCGTGATCGGGGGTGCTTCGTCGTTGAGAGGTCAATGCGATCCTATCGGCGACGCCGAAACCCGGCCGGGGACGACCACCCACTTGCATGGTCTTGCCTCGCCGTCCACCGTTTCGGGCCGATGGCGAAACAAAATCTACCGCGACATCCCGCGCCCGTTCGCTCCGCCCCATGCCGCGGAATCCGTCGGCGCAGGCGACGACCGGACCGCCCCGCGCGGGGCCTAGATTGGAGCGCATGCCGTTGTCGATCCGCCCAGCCGCCGACGCCGACCTGCCCGCCATCACCGCGATCTACAACGATGCCGGCGTGGGCACCACGGCCAGCTACGACCTCGAGCCGGTGTCACTCGACAGCAGACGGTCCTGGTTCGAGCAGCGCTCCGCGGCGGGCTTCCCGATCGTCGTCGCCGAACTCGACGGGCGGATCGTCGGGTACGCCGCCTACGGACCATTCCGCGACAAGGCCGGATACGCCTACACGGTGGAGCACAGCGTCTACGTCACCCGGGACGCCCGCCACAGCGGAGTGGGCCACGCGCTGATGGCCGACCTCGTCGCCCGGGCGCGCGATCGCGGGGTGCACGCGATGGTCGGCGTGCTCGACGCCGACAACGCCGCCAGCATCGCGTTCCACCGCAGGCTCGGCTTCGCCGAGGTCGCGCGGCTGCCGCAGGTGGGTCGCAAGTTCGGACGCTGGCTCGACGTGGTGATGGTGCAACTCACGCTCCCGGTGCCCGACCCGGACTGAGACGGGCGGGGTCGCCGGTCGCACCTCAGGATGCCGAGCCGGTGCCCGCGTCGAGACGCGCCGCGAGGGCGGCCCGGGCACCCTCGAGGTGCTGCCGCATCCTCTGCTCCGCGGCGGCGCCGTCGCCCGCTTCGAGGACATCGAGAATCGCGCGGTGCTCCCCCACGATCCGGTCGCGGCCGAGGCGATCCGGTCGCGGCCGAGCCCCCAGCGGGACTGGGTCATCGACAGGTGGATCTCGCCGCTGAGCCCGACGTAGAGCCGTGAGAGCCGTGGGCTGCCCACGGCGTCGACCAGGGCGCGATGGAATCCGAGGTCGGCCCCCACGAACACACTGGGCGGAGCATCCACGCCGACGACCGACAGATCGTCGATCGCTTCTCCGGCCGCCGCGGGCATCGAGCCACGTCCGATGAGCAGCGCGACGACGCCCAGTTCGAGCGGGGTGCGCACGAGGAAGAGGTCGTCGACGTCGGCCCGGGACAGGATCGGCACCCGCGCCGACTTGTGCGGCTCCCGACGCAGCAGGCCCTCCTGCACGAGCAGCGTGATGGCGGTCTGTGCCCTCGGGCGCGAGACGTCGTACTCCTCGGCCACCGCATTCTCGGACAGCCCGACGCCGGGATCGATGAGCCCGTCGAGCACCCGCTCGCGCAACGTGGCCGACAATGCGTCGACCAGCGACACCGTCCGAAGCTATCTGGCCTGTGGCATCTCTTCCTCACCCGGCCCGATGGATCGTTCACCGGCCAACGCTGTATCTGCAATCCGAGATCGCCTGGCAGTCCCATTGACAGACACGCTTACTTTCCATGCTCTTTTCGACTCGTGGCCCCCACGATCCCGCACACGGGAGTGCCGATGTTCCACCTTGTCAACAGCCCTGTCGCGGGTCGCCCCCGCTTTCGGCCCTGGTCGCAGCGCTGCCGCTGCTGGACTGTTCCTCCTGCTCGGTGCCCTGCGATGGAAGGCATGGCAGGCCGGGCTCGCGTCCCTCGTCGTCGCGCTCGCCGTCGCGGTGATCGGGTTCCGGATGCCCGTGGGCCAGGCGCTGTTCGCCGGCGGCGAGGGCGCCGCCTTCGGCCTGTTCCCCATCGTCTGGATCGTGCTCACCGCGATCTGGATCTTCCGTCTCACCGAGTTCACCGGTTACGACCTCGTGCTGCGCCGGGCATTCGGGGCCCTGTCGCCCGACCACCGCGTGCAGGAGGTGCTCATCGCGTTCTGTTTCGGCGCCCTGCTCGAGGCCCTGGCGGGCTTCGGGACGCCGGTGGCCGTCAGGGCCGTCATGCTGATGGCGCTCGGACTGCGTCCGCTCAAGGCGGCCTCGGTGGCTGTGGTCGCCAACACGGCGCCCGTCGCCTTCGGCGCCATCGCGGTGCCGATCACGACCCCTCGGCAAGATCACCGGCCTCGACCCGGCCACCATCGGCGCGATGGTGGCCGTCAGACCCCGATCCTGGCGGTGCTCGTGCCGCTCATGCTGGTGATCATGGTCGACGGACGCCGCGGCCGTCGTGGGCATGGAGGGCCAGGAGAGCGTGCTGCTCCGCAAGGTGATCTGGTCGAGGCTTGGCATGCTGTCAGGCATGTGCGTTCTCGTGTTCCTGCAGTCCACCCCGGTGCTCGGCTGGATGATGGTGACGTGAGCCGATGATGACCAGTCCCCTCGTGCCTCCCACCGGCATCGCCGCGTTCGCCGCCGCCCTCGCCGACGCCGACCGGCTGCACGCCCGGGCCACCGACCGGCTGAAGATGGCCCACGACGCGTCGCACTACTCGCTGGTGCCCCGGGCGGTGGCGATCCCCGTGGACGCCGCCGAGGTCGGGCGGCTGTTCGCGGCGTCGGCGGGTAGTGGGGTGCCGCTCACCTTCCGGTCCGGCGGCACCAGCCTCAGCGGCCAGGCGGGCACCGAGGGGATCCTCGTCGACACCCGGCGCCACTTCCGCGAGATCGAGGTTCTCGACGGTGGCGCCCGGGTGCGGGTGGGGCCCGGCGCGACGGTGCGCCAGGTGAACGCGCGGCTCGCCCGGCACGGGCGCAAGCTGGGCCCCGACCCGGCCAGCGAGATCGCCTGCACTCTGGGCGGTGTGGTCGCCAACAACTCCAGCGGCATGGCGTGCGGCACCGCGGCCAACACCTACAACACCCTCGACTCGCTGGTCATCGTGCTGCCGAGCGGCACGGTCGTCGACTCGGCCGCCCCGGACGCCGATGAGCGGCTGCGCGCCCTCGAACCCGCGCTCCACGAGGGCCTGGCCCGGCTCCGCGACCGGGTGCGCGCCAACCCGGCGTCGGTCCGGCTGATCGAGCACCAGTTCGCGATGAAGAACACCATGGGTTACGGACTGAACTCGTTCCTCGACCACACCCGGCCGGTCGACCTCCTGGCCCACCTCGTCGTCGGCAGCGAGGGCACCCTCGGGTTCATCGCCGCGATCGTCATGCGCACCGTCCCGCTGCTGCGCCACGCGATGACCGGGCTGCTCGTCTTCGACGACCTCGCCGCCGCCACCGGCGCGCTGCCCGCGCTCGTCGAGACCACACCCGCCACGATCGAACTCATGGACGCCGCTTCGTTGCGGGTCGCCCAGGCCGACCCGGCCGCGGACGCCGCCCTGCTCCGGATCCCGGTCGAGCGGCACGCCGCCCTGCTTGTCGAGTACCAGGCGGAGAGCGTCGAGGAGGTGCGCGCGCTGAGCGCGGCGGCGTCCCCCACGCTCTCGCGGCTGCGACTGGCGGCCCCCGCCGACCTCACCGCCGACGCCTCGGCCCGCGCCGCCCTGTGGCACACCCGCAAGGGCCTGTACGCCACGGTCGCCGGCGCCCGGCCGTCGGGCACCACCGCGCTGCTCGAGGACGTCGTCGTGCCGGTTCCGGCCCTGCTCGACACGTGCGAGCGGCTCACCGGACTGTTCGACCGCCATGGTTTCAACGACGCCGTGATCTTCGGCCACGCCAAGGACGGCAACATCCACTTCATGCTCACCGAACGGCTCGGGGGTCCGATGACCCGGCTCGAGGCGTTCACCGAGGACATGGTCGAGCTGATCCTCGGGGCCGGTGGCTCGCTCAAGGCCGAGCACGGCACCGGGCGGATGATGGCGGGCTACGTCCGCCGCCAGTACGGCGAGGAACTGTACAAGGTGATGCGCGAACTCAAGGCGCTGTGCGACCCGCTGGGCGTGCTCAACCCGGGGGTGATCATCACCGACGACCCGCGGGCGCACACGCGCAACCTCAAGACCACCCCGACCGTCGAGGACGAGGTCGACCGGTGCGTCGAGTGCGGCTACTGCGAACCGGTGTGCCCGAGCCGCGACCTCACCACGACGCCGCGGCAGCGGATCGCCCTGCGTCGGGAGAGCGAACTGGCCCGTCGGGCGGGCGACCTCGACACGGTGCGGCAGCTCGAGGCGGAGTACGGCTACGACGCCATCGACACCTGCGCGGTCGACGGTATGTGCCAGACCGCGTGCCCGCTGCACATCAACACCGGTGACCTCATCAAGCGGCTGCGGGCCGAGCAGGCGAATCCCCTCGTCAGCAGCGGGTGGATGGCTGCGGCGAAGCACTGGCGAGCGTCGACCTCGGTGGCGTCGGCCGCGATGAACCTCACCCGGGCGCTGCCCGACGGCGTGGTCACCGTCCCGAACCGGCTCGCCCGGCGGGTCATCGACGCCGACCTGCTGCCGCTCTGGTCACCGGAATTGCCCGGAGGCGGCGCGCCACGCCCCTCGGGGGGGACGGCCGGGGCCGCCGCTCCGGGGGGCTCCCGCGAGGTCGTGTACTTCACGGCCTGCGTCGGGACCATGTTCGGGCCGAGCCCGGAGGGTCGCGGCGTCCGGCCCGCCCTGGAGTCGCTGTGCTCACGGCCGTCT
>JAJXWF010000078.1 GCA_021781735.1 Actinomycetes bacterium | reverse complement strand
CCCCGTGGTGAGCGTCCACGTGATCGTCGACGACACCTGCTTCCTCGACGGTCACCTCACGTCGCTGCTCGACGAGGTGCAGGGCTGCCTCGACAGCGACTTCGATGTCATCCACTCGACGATCCAGTTCGAGTCGCCCCGCCACGCGGAGCACGAGTTCCGCACTCACGCCTGACCGCGTCCCGGACACGACGACGGCGGGGTGGGAACTCCCCACCCCGCCGTCGTGAATCGGGTTCGATCAGCTGCGCGCCGGACGAGGTCCGAGGACGCTGGAGACCTCCTGCTCGAAGGTGTTGGCGAAGGCTGCCTGGCCGACAACGTTCGGGTGCAGGGTCGACAAGGCGATCCACGGACTTGCCGAGCACACGCTGTGTCCGGTGAAGGCCGATGCCGCGTCGACGAGGTGGACCATCGGGCCGGCCGCGGCGACGGCGCCGGCAATGACGCCGTTAAGAGCCATGTTGGCGGCGTTGTCGGCCTCGATCTGGGGTATCTGCGGGCCCCCCGTGGGGAGCCCTTGGGCGCACTCGGCCAGCAGCACCGGGTAGTTCGAGACGAAGACCTGGGCCTGAGGCGAGCGCCGGTGGATGTCGGCGAGGATCGTGGCGAGCGGCGTCACGACGACGGTGGTGCCGGAGAGCGGATCGAGGATCGAGATGCCCGGAGAGTTGGTGTCGGGCAGTGAGAGGGCGTATAGCGCGGCCTGGATGCGGGCGCCGAGGTCGGCGCAGCCGGGCGTCTCGGGCGCCTGGAGGCAGTACGCCGCGTCACCGAAGCCGACGTCGTTGCCGCCGATGGTCAGCGTCACCACGTGCGTCCGCGGCGAGAGCGCGTCCTCCTGCGGGGCGGCGGTGGCGCCGCCGTAGAGCGCCTGGGACTTGACGATGTCGGTCGTGATGGCGCCCGAGCAGGCGACGAAGTCGAACGACGAGGCGGTTCGCTCCTGTGCGGCAACCAACTCGGGGTAGGCCTGCGATGAGCGGGCGCACAACTGAGCCGCCATGCCGGGCAGGGCATCCTGCTGGGGGAGTCCGTACCCCGCGGCGTAGGAGTCGCCGAGCGCGACATAGTCCGCCGGCAGCGTCCAGGTCGGCGGCTGCCCGGTGGAATCACCAGGCGACGCGGCATGGGCCGACGCGGCGGGAACCAGGGCAGTGGCCAGCCCCAGGACCACGGAAGTGAGAATTGGAATGACACGACGCCTCACGATGACCTCCTAGAAATCTCCGGCTGATCGCCGTGCTCAGGCTAACGCTCATTCATAAAGGGTGGAAGCCGGAATCAGCATCTGGCTGGGTGAGATGGGACGAAGGCGGGTCACTACAAGCCCGGTGGCCGCCCCATTGTCGACTGAATTCCCGGACCGGGCGCGAGCGGGATTCAGTTCGCCGGTCCCGCCGTGAGGATCACGGTCGATCGCGGTTCCGCTCGGTACCTGGCTGTGGACGCGGGCAGGGGCGCCGGAGGAGTGCAGAAGTCGTCGGGGGAGGGCCGGTCGGTGTCGACGAGGATCCTCCACGCCTGCCCGTCGGGCAGGTCCGGCAGGGCGAAATCGAGAGGCTGCCAGAACGCATTGACGATGACGTGCAGATGTTCCGCCCCAGGATGACTGAGTTCGAGGGCGAGCGAATGGGAATCCTCACCGAAATCGGGGCTGCCCAACTCCACGCCGTGCCAGGACACGCCGGCGCTGCCCGGCTGGCCCCAGAACGATCGGTCGGTGAACAGACGCGACTCCTTGCGGAAGTCCAGGAACTCCCGGACGAAGCGCAGCAGGTCACCCTCGCGGTCGACCTGATCCCAGTCAAACCAACTGGTCGTGTCGTCGTGGCAGTAGGCGTTGTTGTTCCCCTGCTGGGTGCGGCGCACCTCGTCGCCCATCAACAGCATCGGCCGGCCCTGGGACACCATCAGCACGGTGAGGAGGTTCTTGATCTGCCGCAGGCGGAGGCGGTTGACCTCCGGATCGTCGGTGGGCCCCTCAGCTCCGCAGTTCCAGCTGTCGTTGGAGTCGGCCCCGTCGCGGTCGCCCTCCCCGTTGGCCAGGTTGTGCTTGGCGTCGTAGCTGACGAGGTCGTTGAGGGTGAACCCGTCGTGGGTGGTCACGAAGTTGATGCTGCGGGTCGGGTCCCGGTGCGGCTGGTGGAACAGTTGGGCGCTGCCCATCAGGCAGTCGGCGAAGCCGGCCGCCTGGCCGGAGTCACCCTTGATGAAGCGTCGCACCGTGTCGCGGTATCGCCCGTTCCAGACGGCCCACCGGTCGCCCGCGAAGGTGGTCACCTCGTACAGGCCCGCGGCGTCCCAGGCCTCGGCGATGATCTTCGTACCGGCGAGGACGGGGTCGGTGTCGATGTCCCACAGGATCGGCGGGTCCTTCAGCGGCGTCCCGTCCTCGCCGCGGGAGAGCACCGCGGCCAGGTCGAAGCGGAAGCCGTCGACGTGGATGTGCTGGACCCAGTGCCGCAGGCAGTCGAGGATCAACCGGCGCACGATCGTCTCGTTGGCGTTGATCGTGTTCCCGGTGCCGGTGTAGTCGTCGTAGGTTCCCGGGGCGGTCGGGTCGACCATGTAGTAGGTCAGGTTGTCCAGGCCGCGCAGCGACTGCACCGGACCGGTGACTCCCCCTTCGGCGGTGTGGTTGAAGACCACGTCGAGGATCACCTCGATACCGGCCCGGTGCATCGCCTTGACCAGATCGCGGAACTCGTCGAACGGTCCCAACGGGTCGGACCGGGAGCTGTACCCGCCGTGGGGCGCGAACAGTGCCATCGGCTGGTATCCCCAGTAGTTGACCAGGCCGGGAGGGGCGTCCAGGGCGTCGAACTGCTGAACCGGCATGAGCTCCACAGTGGTGATGCCCAGCGACCGCAGGTAGGGGATCTTCTCGACGAGACCGGCGTAGGTTCCGCGCCGTGGCCCGGAGATGCCCGAGTTCGGTCGTGCGGTGAAGCCGCGGACGTGCAGTTCGTAGATGATGCTGTCGTCGAAGTCCCGTTTCAGCGGCCGATCGCCCTCCCAGTCGTACGCGTCCGGTTCGGTGGCCACGCTCTTCGCGGCGACGGCCGTGTCGTCGCCCGGACGCGCCGCGACCTCGCGGGAGTACCCACTCGGCAGCACGACGCCTCGCGCGTACGGATCGAGCAACAGCTTCTGCGGGTCGAACAGGAGTCCGGCCCCGGGCTGGTGCGGGCCGTCGGCGTAGAAGCCGTACAGCTGCCCCTCGCAAAGTCCCGGAACGAAGATGTGCCAGTAGTGGTACGTGCGGTTGTTCGTCGGGTCGAGCGGGATCACCCGCGTCGGCCGCTCGTCGTGGACGTCGTCGAACAGGGCCAGGGTGATGCCCGTCGCATCCCGGGAGTAGACGCAGAAGTTGATGCCGCCGGGGGATACCGTCGCTCCCACCGGGTACGAGGTTCCGGGGCCGACCGCCGGACCCTCCCGCCGCGATGCGCCATCTGCCATACCGGTCATCGTCGGACCCCTTTCGAGTCGCAGCACATCTGCACCACCGGGCGGATCCACCCTGACCGCATCATTGTGGTTACGGTGCGATGGTAGACACCCACCACGAATGAGGGCGCGGTTCCGGGGTCCCTGACGCCGGACTGGGCCGCGTCCCGGGGCTTCTCAGGGGGCGTCGACCAGTGCGGTGAGATCGTCGCGGGGGGGCGCGAGGGCTCTCAGTTCGTCGGTGAGCTCACGCTCGGCGCGTCCGGGATGAACCGCCCGCAGGGCCATCAGGATCGCCGCGAGGTCGACGATCTCCTGCAGCGACGCGCCCACGATCGCGGGCAGGAACCCCCAGAGGGCGACCAGCATCAGCCCGACGCTGATCACGATGCCGAGCCAGATCGCCTGGAGGGCGACGCGTACCGTTCGCTGGGCGATCGCGATGCTCGTCGCCACCCGGCCGATGTCGTCGAGCATGATGACGACGTCGGCCGACTCGCTGGCTGCCGTGGCCCCCTTGGCCCCCATCGCGATCCCGATGTCGGCGGCGGCGAGCACCGGGGCATCGTTCACCCCGTCGCCCACCATCGCCACCGGGCGGGAGGCGAGACCTGCCACGTGGGCGACCTTGTCGGCCGGCAGCAGCCCGGCTCGGACGTCGTCGATGCCGATCCGCTCGGCCACGTGCCGGGCGGTGCCGGCGGCGTCGCCGGTGAGCATCGTGACCGTGCCGACGCCGAGCAGTCGCAGGGCACGCAGGGTCGCGGCCGCGTTGGCCCGGACGTCGTCGGCCAGCAGGATCCGTCCGAGGTAGCGGTCCTCGGTTCCGACGTGGATCGCGATGTGGCCGGGCGGCAGGGTCTCGTCGGGTGGCCGGTGGCCGGTGACGAGGGCGACGTGGGTGGCGCTCCCCACGGCGCTCAGCCGGCCGAGGATGGTCGCGGTCATGCCCGCGGCGGTGGCCTCCTCGACCTTTCCCGCCGTGGGGATGTGCAGCCGGCGCTCCTGCGCCGCGTTCACGATGGTCCTCGCCAGCACGTGGGCGGAGTACGTCTCCGCGGCGGCGGCGATGCGCAGGATGTCGTCGGGGTCGGCGTCCCCCGTGGGTTCGATCGCGGCCACCACCGGGTGCCCGTGGGTGATCGTGCCGGTCTTGTCGAGGGCCACGGTGCGGGCGCGGGCGAGGGTTTCGAGCACCCCGCCGGACTTGACGATCACACCGTTGCTCGCCGCCCGGCTCATCCCCGCGAGGAAGGCGACCGGTGCCGCGATGAGCAGCGGGCACGGGGTGGCCACGACCAGCACCTCGGCGAAGCGCGCCGGATCGCCCGAGATCCACCACGCGATGCCGGCGAGAGCCAGCGAGGCGGCGGTGAACGGGACGGCGTACCGGTCGGCCAGCCGCACGATCGGCGACCTGCTCTCGGCGGCCGAGCGCACGAGGTCGATGATCTGCTGGTACTGGCTCTCACTGGCCGACACGCTCGCGCGCACGTGGGCGACACGCTGTTGGGCCACCGAGCCCGACAGCACCTGAGCGCCCGGGGAGTGCTCCACCGGGAGCGATTCGCCGGTGATCGACGACTCGTCGAACCAGGCGGCGTCCCCCTCGAGCACGCCGTCGACCGGCACCACCTCGCCGGGACGCACGAGCACGAGATCGCCGACCACGACGTCGGCGATGGGGATGTCGACGACACCGGAGTCGTCGGTGACCCGGTGCGCGAATCGGGGTGCCCTGGCCAGGAGGGCTGTGATCTCCCGGTGAGCGCGGGCGTTGGCGTAGTCCTCGAGCGCCACGCCACCGGTGAGCATGAGCGCGACGATCAGGGCGGCCCAGTGGTCACCGACGACGACCGTGGCGGTGATGGCGGTGACGGCCAGCACGTCGAGGCCGAACCGGCGGTGCAGCAACTCGCGAATCATCGACCACGCCTGCCAGGCGGCGATGCCCAGGGAATAGCCGCCCACCAGCCATGAGGACGCCGTGCGCTGCCCGCCGAGCATGAGGCCCAGCCCGACCAGCCCGACCACGATCGTCGCGCCCACCGCCGGATAGCGCCTGGCCCACTGGATCGGCCTCATGTCTCCATCATGACCTCGCCCCGGTGCGGTCGCCATCAAGGAATGCCTCACCACACCCGGGTTACGGCGTCGGCGGACGAGCCGACGCCGTGGTCGTGCCGGGAGCGGCCGGTGCCGCTGCCCGCCCTTCGGTGCAGCGGATTCCACCCCGCGCCGTGCAGCTGGTGGTGCTCCGATGCCGGACCCGTTCGGAACGCTCCGGTCCGCCGGGGGCCGGAGCGTGCTGGCCAGGGGCTGACCTGTCGATCCTGTGGCTGCTCGACCTCCGCGTCCTCGTCGACGCCGGGACTCAGTGCCTCACTCCTGATGCCGGGTTCGCCGCGCGGCAGCTTCCCGGGAGATGTCTCGCAGCTGATGCATCACCGTGGTTCCGGTGCCGAACAGGCGATACAGCTCGCGGTAGTGCGCGTAGAGCCTGTCGTACTGGGCGGCACGGGCGGGGTCGGGACGGTACGCGTCCGCGCGCACCCTTCCCATGGCCGAGGCGGCGGCCGCGATGTCGGGATAGGAACCGGCCGCCACCGCGGCGTGGATGGCCGACCCGTGGGCGCCGGCCTGGAGGACGCGCGCCACGCCCAGGGGACGATTCAAGGCATCGGCGTAGAGCTGCATGATCATCGCGCTCTGCACCAGCCCACCGGCCACCGTGACGTCGGTGATCGGAACGCCGTGGGCCTCGAAATTGTCGATGATCGTCCGGGCGCCGAAGGCTGTGGCCTCGACCAGCGCGCGGAACACCTCGGGCGCCGAGGTGCGCAGGGTCTGCCCGACCACAAGCCCGGACAGATCCGAGTCGATGAGGATCGACCGGTTGCCGTTGAACCAGTCGAGTGCGATCAGTCCACTCTCGCCCACCCCCTGGGCTTCGGTGAGCGACATCAGGTAGTCGTTGACATGCATGTCCGCCGACTCGGCCTCGTCCAGGTACCGCTGAGGCACGGCGGTGGAGGTGAACCAGTCGAACATGTCTCCGACGGCCGATTGCCCGGCCTCGTAGCCCCACGCTCCCGCGACGATGCCGCCGTCCACGGCACCGAAGATCCCCGGCACGTCGCGGTACTCGGCCGCGGGGAGCACCCAGCAGGTGGAGGTCCCGAGGATGCCGGTCAGCTGACCGGGGCGAACGGCGTTCACGCTCGCCGCGTGCACGTGGGCGTCGATGTTGCCGCTCGCCACGGCGATGCCCTCGGGCAGCCCCGTCCACGCGGACGCCGCGGCGCTCAGGCCCCCGGCCCGTGCACCGAGCGGCAGCACCGGTGCCGGCATCTTGGCAGTGAAGACGGTGCCGAAGTCGGGGTGCAGGGCCGCGAGGAACTCCGGGGCCGGGTAGCGGCCGTCCTGGTACATCCTCTTGTAGCCCGAGTCGCCGGCGGCATAGCTCAACCTGCCGGTGAGCTGCCAGGTGATCCAGTCCACCGCGTCCACGATCCGGGTCGCCCGCGCGTACACCGCCGGTGCCTTCTCGAGCGTTTCCAACGCCTTCGGCAGCAGAAGCTCCGACGAGAGGTCACCGCCGTAGCGGGCGAGCCACGGCTCGCCGCGCTGCTCGGCCAGGGCGACGATGCGGTGCGCCTGGTCCTGGGCGGCGTGGTGCTTCCAGAGCTTGGCATAGGCGTGCGGCTCGTTGCGGAACCGCGTCGTCTCGCACATCGGCAGGCCGTCGTCATCGGTGAAGATCACGGTCGCCGACGTGACGTCGATCCCGATGCCCACGATGTCCCGCGGTGCCACCCCAGAACGAACGATCGCCTCGGGGACCGCCCGGCGCAGTACCTGCCGATAGTCATCGGGAACCTGCAGGGCGACGTCGGACGCCAGGGGCCTGGAGTCGCCGGCCGTGAGGATCCGGTCCATCACCCCGTGCTCGTAGGCATGGACCGCCTCACCGAGGATCTCCCCGTCACGAACCCTGGTGATCACCGCCCGACCCGAGAGGGTTCCGAAGTCGACGCCGACCGTGTACCGCTCACCGCTGTCCGATGCTGCCTCGGGGTGGTGTGTCATCTTTCGCATCTCCTTCACTGCACGATGAGTGGCCGGATTCGGGGCACGTCACGCGTCGGGCGTGGCGTGCCGCCCCCAGAATCCATCCGGCGAGAAGAGGCCGTCGACCACGTCCTCGAACACCCCCAGATCGGCGAGGGCATCGACCACGGTGTACCGCGACCGGATGAGCGGCACCTTGAAGTGGCTGATCCGGAACCTCTCCCAGTCCATCCGGATCATGGAGGGATGGTGCGGTGCGCCCACCGCGCGCAGCCGGTCCATGACCTCCTGCGGCGCGAGAAGCTGCGGAGCGCAGCGGCGTCGGATCTCGGGCCAGTGTCCGATGATCAGCTCGATGCGTGCACGCAGGTCATCCCCGCTCCGGTGCTTGGCCAGAGCCTGCGGCAGCGAGGCTTCGGCGATCCGTGGCCGCAACAGCTGTCGGCACCGTCGCCGGAGCTCGTCGGCGGACGGGGCCGCGGCCACCAGCCGCTCGACGTCGACCCGATCGACATCGAGCGCCAGCGCGGCCTCCCAGATCGCGCACGAGGCGATGGTGCCGATCCCGACCTTGAAGCCATGGGACAGCGGTGGCTCCCAGTCGAGGCCGTGGCCCTCCATCTCCCAGACGTGCGAGAACTGATGCCCGGCGCCGGACGCCGGACGCGACGACTGCATGGCCTGCATGGCCAACCCGGACATGAGATTCGCCTCGGCGAGTTTGGCCACCTCCGCGGGGTCTGCGCCGGCGAGGAGGTGCGGCTGAGCCAGCGCGTCCCGCAGCGGCCCCTGGACCAGGTTCCACACGTCCGGGTCGATCGGCTCGATGCCGAGCTCATCGGCCAGCAGCCAGTCGGCGCCCGCGGGCACCTTCTCGATGAGGTCCCCGTATCCGGTTGCGGTGAGCCGCGGCGGCGCGGCGGCCATGACGTCGACGTCGGCCACGACCGCGACGGGGGCCGGGCAGTCGCGGGTGATCTTGAAGCCGTCCCTGGCGATGGAGGCGCCGAACGCGGTGTAGCCGTCGACCGAGGCGGCGGTGCACACGGTCATGTAGGGCCGGCCGAGTTCGCCGCTCGCGAGCTTCGCGATGTCGTTCAGCGAGCCGGATGCGATCGAGCACACGACGGTGTCGGCCAGGGGACGCAGGTGCTCGCGCAACGCCTCGACGTTCTCGTAGCCCGCGTACAGCGTGGGAATGCCGGGGAACACGAACGGCGCCTCCGCGAACGGCACGCCTGCTGTCTGCAGTGAGGCGACGACCCGCTCGCCCGCGGCGGCGAAGGTGTTCTCGTCGGCCACCACCAGCACGCGGGATCCGGGGAACTCGTCGGCAAAAACCGATCCCGTCTCGTCGAGCACCGCCTCACCGAGCACGATCGTCCGGGTCTGGTCGGCCGTGGCGAGGGCCTGCTGGATCAGCGATTGCGCCATCTCGTCGCACCTCCTGAAAGTGGTTGTCCGATGTTCGCCTGGGTCGTCCCTCGATCATGTCAGCCTGCCGGTCGTTATCCCGGGGCGCCACGGTGATCGTTGGCGGGGTCTGTGGGCGGCCGATCGCCCAGGATGGCGTCCATCAGCACGGCGGTCCGCAGGGCGCTGCGGCCGGTGCTGGGGCAGGTGCCTGTGCCGCCAAGCTCGTCCAGGATCGTCGCGACAAGGGGTCCGTGGACGTGTGCGGGATCGTCGACCTCGAACGCCGTGACGCCGGCGGCGGTGAGCAGTCGGATCGGCGTGGGCGCGAAGCTGGCGAAACGGAGGACCCCCTCCGTGCCGGTGATGACCGTCTCATCGACCGCGTCGGGCGTGCCGAAGGCCCACGAGCCCGAGCCCGCGACATTGCCGAACCGGTAGCTTCCGGCGACGGCGTGCGTGTCGTCCGAGGCGACGCCCGCGGCGTCCGACGCGGGTCCGAGGAGCAGGTCGAGCACGTCGAGCGTGTGGCAGGCCGTCTCGTAGAACTCGCCGCCACGGTTGCGCTCCGCGTCCCAGCGCCAACCGGTGAAGTCTGTCGGCTTGCGCCACGAGGTGTGCACCGAGAGGGGCCGACCCACCACTCCCGAGCGCAGCAGGTCGCCGACCTTCACGAACCGGGGGAGCGTGCGCCGGTAGTAGGCCACCCAGAGCCGCACGCCGGCTGCGTCCGCGGCGTCGACCATCCGTCGACCCTCGCGGGCCGACATCGCCAGCGGCTTCTCGACCAGCACGTGCTTCCCGGCCCGCGCGGCGGCTATCGCGTATCGGGCGTGTACGTCGGTGGGCGTGGCGACGTAGACGGCGGTGACCTGGGGATCGTCGATCACCGCCTGGGCGTCCGTCGACCAGCGGGCGACTCCGTGCCGCGCGGCGAAGTCCTGCGCCCGGGCGGCATCCCGGCGCATGACGACGACAACCTCCGAGTCGGCGCGACGGAAAACGGCCGGCGGGGCCTTGACCTCGGTCACGTCGCCGACGCCGATGACTCCCCAACCGATCATGCTCGCGATTCTGCCCGATCCGGTTGCTGGACGCCTGGTTGGAGGCACCGGCGCGCTGATGCACGGTCCTCGACCCGAACCGGTGGTGGGGGCGATCCGGTCGGGAAACCGGACGAACTGTCTGCTGCTGAATAGTTGCGAAACAGAGAAGTTGCGCTATTGCGAGGTATCGGAAGGCTCCCAGTTCGGGAACGAAGAAGTCGAAACGACTACACAGCCTCATTCGATGGAGCAGGCTCACGGCCGCGGCGCGGTGGGCACACGCCAGGATCCGGGGCGCCCCTGGCCAGACCGGATCGATGTCGCCGTCGGTGCCTTCGTGATCCTCGCGCCGATCTGGACCTCGGGGGTCTCGACCGGGTGGTTCATCGTGCTGGGCATCCTGGCCCTGGCGGCCGGGCTCTGGGCACTCGGAACGGCATCGTCCACCGCATCCGAGTGGGTGCAGGTCGTCGTCGGTATCGTGATGTTCCTGGCGCCGTGGTTCGGAGGGTTCGCCGGCGTGACCGGTGGCGCGTGGATCGCTTGGATCGCCGGGATCGCCCTGGTCGTGTTCGCGTTCGTCGGCATGGGCATGGGCATGGCCAAGAACAGCGCATGAGGTGACCATGAGGTGATCCTCGGTGTCCCGCGCTGATTTCACTGGCTGCCGTCGGTGATCAACGGCAGGGTTGCCCACCCGAGGGCGGCAGGATGGGAGGGTCGGCCGAACGGGCCGGCCCTCCTGCTGGACGCGAACGACGTGACCTCGCGCGACGTGACCGGGGGCGACACGGGCAAGCTGTGGCATCGCATGTGACACCGCGCGACGCGGCGGTCGCGCGGCCGGGGGTTGTGGTCCGACGAGAAGATCGCCGACGCCGTGCTGCAGATCTCGCACGCCGAAGGCATCCGCGCGGTCACCATCGAGGTGGTCGCCGAATGCGCGGGCGTCGCCAAGACCACGATCTACCGTCGCCACAAGAACTCCCTCGAGATGCTGTCCGGGGTGCTGGAGCAACTTCCTCCCACCTCGCCGGAAGAGCCTGAACTCACTCAGCAGGGGCTGATCGCCCTGCTGAGGGGAATCCAGGAGGCCTTCCACGAGCGGATGGCGCTGGCCATGATCGGCAGCCTGCTCACCGGTGACGAGGAGTTCGTGCGCGAATGGCGTGACAGGGTCATCGCCCCCCACACAGATGCCCTGCAGCAGTGCTTCGAGCGGGGCGTCGATGCCGGAGTGCTGGCGCCGCACCTCGACCAGGATCTGATGCACGAACTCATCCTGGGCGGGCTGATCATGGAGGACACCCTGCACGGCGACGTCCCCGGCGACTGGCCGGAGCGCATGGTCACCACGTTGTGGCCGGTTCTCCGAACTGCCACGCCGGCCTGCGGCGAACTCCCGCATGCCTCGCGCATCGTGCACACGGACCCCGAGCGCGCCGCCCGCGCTGCTCGGCTCAGGGGGCTCCGGCCAGGGGGAGAGCGAGGCGCACGACCGTGCCGACGCCCAGCGCCGACGACAACTCGACCTCCCCACCGTGCGCCGTCACGAGGGCTCGGACGATGGGCAGGCCCAGCCCCGACCCCTGCGCCCTATCGGCGCCCCGACCACGCCACCTGCGATCGAAGGCGGATGCGCGCTCGACGTCGTCGAGCCCGGGCCCCGTGTCGGCCACCTCGAGGATTCCCCGGCCGCCCTCGGTGTGGACCCGGACGTCGACGCTGTCTCCCGGCCGGCAGTAGGCCGTGGAGTTCGCGAGCAGGTTGTCCACCACCTGGTGGAGGCGGCCGGCGTCGGCACGGACGATCACCCCGGCGCTCACCTGACCGCGCACGGTCAATCCGGCGGCGGACATGGCGCGTTCCCGTGCCGCGAGGGCACGCCCTGCAAGTTCCCCGAGGTCGACCGGCGCGATCTCGAGGTGCAGCCCCTCGGACTCCGCGGCTGACAGGTCCGTCAGGTCGCTGACGATGCGGCTGAGCCGCGCCGCTTGGTCGTGCAGCGAGGCGAGGGTGCCGGGCTCAGCCGGCACCAGACCGTCACGCAGTTCCTCAAGGCCGGCCTGCAACGCGGTGAGGGGGGTGCGCAACTCGTGGGCGACGTCGTCGGTGAGTCGCTGCCGCCGTCGCTCGGACTGCTCGACGGCAGCCGCGGCGGCGTTGAGGCGCTCGACGAGCGGGACCAGCTCCGGACGGCCGAGATCGGGGACCCGGACCGAGTGGTTGCCCGACGAGAAGTCCTCGCTGGTGAGGAGGATCTTCTGCAGCGGAGCGAGCAGGCGATGGGCCACGACCGTGGACGCGACCACCGCTGTCGCCCCGGCGATTCCGGTGGCGATGAGAAGCCATCCGGTGTCGATGCCCTCGTGGCGTCCGGTGCGGGCCAGCAGGTGTGGCCCGACAGTTCCCACGGCGAGAACGGCGAGTGACGTGAGCGACACGAGGAGCAGGGCACTGAGCATCCGTCGCCTGATCGCCCGGAGGTCCCCCCTCTCAGCCATCGGGATGGGCACCCGAGCGGTAGCCGAACCCCACCACGGTCTCGACGACGTGCTGCCCGTCGGGCCCGAGCTTGTGCCGCAGGTTCTTCACGTGCGAGTCGACGGCCCGCTCGCAGCCCTCACAGGCGCCGCCGCCGACGCGCTCGATGAGTTCGTGCCTGCTGAACAGGCGTCCGGGTGTGCTGGTCAGCGCGACGAGGAGGTTCCACTCGCTCGGCGTCAGTGCCAGCACCGCGCCGACGTGCGTCGCCTCGTGCCGGGCCTGGTCGATGCGCAACCGGCCCCCGTCGAACGAGCGCACCCGGACATCACCGGTGAAGGGCCGTCGGGCCAGCACCGCCTGCACGCGCAGCACGACCTCGGTGGGGCTGAACGGTTTCACGACGTAGTCGTCGGCGCCCGCCCGGAGGCCGGCGATCCGGTCGGGCAGACCGGCCCGCGCGGTGAGGACGATGACCGGAATGTCGGGAGTGGCACGCCCGAGGACCTCGCGGCCGTCGATGTCCGGCAGGCCCAGGTCGAGGAGCACGAGGTCCGGGCGGGCCGCCTCGAGCTCGAGCAGCGCCTCGGCGCCGGTGGACGCGGCGACCACCGAGAACCCGGCGCGCGTCAGGTAGCGCCGCAGCAACTCACGGATGTCGCGCTCGTCCTCGACGACCAGCACGGTCTGCATGTCGTCATTATCCGTGGGCATCGGCCCCCGCAGGCGATGCGGTGCGGAAGGCGTCGTTGGTCGCTCGTCCACGGTGCTCGGGTGACCCATCGTGTCGTGGTCGTCCCGGGTGATCCGGTCGTCCATGAGAGGGCTCCTGTCGTCGCGTCCGGTCGTGGAGGGGGTCGCACGGTGACCGTGCGACCCCCTGTTCACTCTGTGGGCATGGAGGTCACTTGGCCTTGCCCGTGCCCTTCACAACGGTCCAGGTGACGGTCTCCTCCGTCGAGACGTTGCCCGCCTCGTCGTTCGCGCGGACGCTGAGCACGTACGTGGCCGGCGTCAGCCTGGTGTACGTCACCGGGGAGGTGCAGGGTTCCCATGCCTTGCTGACGCGGGTGTTCTTCGTCAGCTGGCATTCGAACGTCACGTCCGATGCGTCCGCGCTCAGCGTGAACTCCGCGTCGGCGCCTGGGGTCTCCACCGCGGTGATGGTGACCTGCAGAGGTGTGGTCTCTTCGGCCGGGGCGACGGTCCCTGGCTCGGCCGTCGCCGGCTCGGGCTCGACGGTCGCCGGCTCGGGCTCGACGGTCGCCGGCTCGACGGCCGCGGGCTGCGTCGAGGACACCTTGGGGGTGGCCTTGGACTTGCCCGTGGCCTTCACGACGGTCCAGGTGACGGTCT
>JAJXWF010000077.1 GCA_021781735.1 Actinomycetes bacterium | reverse complement strand
CAGGCCGAACATCGCGAGGATCATCGGGAACGACGATGTGCCCACCGCCAGCAGCGCGGCCCACAGCACCCCCAGTGCGATCGGACGCGGGGCGACCAGCAGTCCGATGGAGGCGATCGCCCCCGAGGCCATCACCAGCGCCAGCACCCGTACCGGTCGCTGGTGGCGGATCATGTACGCGGGCCACAGGAACGCGAGCGGTATCCCCATCCCGGTCGCCACGGCGAGCATGACACCACCCTGGGCCTCGCTATAGCCCGCGTCCACGTAGATCGTGGCCAGCCATCCGAAGACCGAGTAGGCCATGGCCGACTGGATGGCGAAGAACAACGCCATCACCCAGCCGAGGCGGGTGCGGGCCACGTGAGCGAGTGAGATGTGGGGCGTGGCGTCGGCCGAGGACGGAGGCCTCCGGCCGGCGGCGAGGATCGCCCACGGGATGATGGCGATCGCGGCCACGCCACCGCCGATGGCGAACGCGTTCCGCCAGCCGCCGAATGCCTGCGCCGTGGGCACGACGAGCATCCCGGCCAGGGTGAGCCCGATCGTCATCGACAACGAGTAGAGCGCGGTGATCAGGCCGATGCGATCGGGGAAGTGCGCCTTCACCAAGCTCGGCAGCAGCACGTTGGCCGTGGCCATGCCCGACAGCGCGACGGCCGACAGCAGCAGGAACACCCACGCCGACGAGACGTAGGCCCGCGCGACCTGGCCGACCACGATGAGAACGGTCCCGGCGAACACGGCGCGGGTGAGGCCGAGGCGGCGGGCGACCAGGGGTGCGAGCGCACCGAAGCCTGCGAAGCACAGGCTGGGGAGGGCCGTGAGCACGCCGGCCATGGTGTCGTTCATCCCGAGGTCGTGCTGCAGTTGGCCGAGCACCGGACCGATCGACACGGCCGCCGGTCGCAGGTTGAACGCGAGCACGAGCAGTGCGACCAGCACGAGGGTGATGCTCCGGCTACCGGAGCCGGAGGCCGGACGCGGAATCGTGGACATGGGTCTCCTGCTCAGGGCACTGATCGGGGGATCGTCGCGGGCATCCCAGGTGGCGGCGACGCGCCATCGCGGCCAGCCGAGCCTACGCCCGGCCGGCACGGCCACGCACCGCCGTGACGGCCGAGGGCGGGCGGCGCCCGCCATCCCCGTGGACGCGGGCTGAGGTCAGGGACGCCGTTAGGATCGTCGCGTGGTGAGACAGCAGCCCGAACAGCAGGCACCGCCGGTCCAGAGACTGCGCCTCCAGTACACCAAGCGAGGGCGCGCACGTTTCCTCAGTTCGCGCGACTTCGGACGCGCGTTTGAACGGGCGCTTCGACGCGCTCAGGTGCCGATGGCCTACTCCTCGGGCTTCACACCCCATCCGCGCATCTCGTACGCCAATGCCGCGCCCACGTCGGCGGCCAGCGAGGCCGAGTTTCTCGAGATCGGGCTCGCCGAACGCTGCGACCCCGAGAAGGTGCGGATCGCCCTTGACGCGGCGCTTCCCGACGGGCTCGACATCGTCCGGGTCGTCGAGGCCCAGGGTGAGTCCCTCGCCGACCACCTGACGGCGTCCGAGTGGCAGGTCGACTTCGGACATCCCGACGGCGACGCACTATCCGCCGCGGTCGCCGATCTGCTGGGCCGCGACGAGGCGACCACCACTCGGATGACCAAGTCGGGTCCGCGGACCTTCGACGTGCGCGCCGCGATCGAGTCGGTCAGCGTGTCCGCGACGGGGGAGCTCACCGTCGTGATCCGGCACCTCGTGCCGCTGGTGCGGCCCGACGACGTGGTGGCCGTGCTCCGTGACCTGCGTCCGGAGCTCGCGAGTGACCGACCGCTGCTGATCACCCGCCGGAGCCAGGGACGACTCACCGACGGGCGCATCGAACACCCCTTCGACTGACGGCTCGCCGGGCGGATACCGGCGTCCCGGCAATCCTGTGACATACTTTTCCACAGGTTGCAGCCCCTGCCAGGGGCTCGCGACGGACCCGGCATGACTTTCCGATCCGCGACGAGCACGTCCGATGGACGCTCTCCGACCGCGGGGGATGGTCCTCTGACGGGCGCCGGACCACAAGCTTTGCCGCGCAGTTCGCGGCCTTGACCCTGCACCCCGGGGGTGCTGAGGAGCGTTACATGTCCGATCATGACGACGACCGCACCATTGATCCGAATGGCACCGACGCGGTCGACCTGACCGCCGGACAGCCGGCTCCCGACGACATCGCCGATGCAGCTGCGTCGCCGATGTGGGATGAGGAGCGGTCGGCCGAGGACGAACCGGTCGATGCCGTCGAGGAGGATCCCGCCACCGACGAGGCCTCAGCCGACGGGACCGCCCCCGAGGCGACGCCGGAGGACGAGGCCGCGGTGGTTGAGGCTGCGGAGGATGCGATCGACCCCGATCCGGCCGTCCTCGAGGCAGTCGCCACCGAGGCGCCCGGTGCAGAGCCGGCGTCAGCCGATGAGTCACCCTCCGCCGATGCCGTTCCGGCCGAGGACGTGCCCACCCCACAGACAGCACCCGTCGAGGAAGCGCCGGCCGCCGTCGCCGCGTCCGACGAGGAGTCCGCGGACCGCCCGGGTCAGGCCGACCAACCAGCACCCACCCGCAGCCGCCGACGTCGCGCCGCGTCGCGCCCGGCCGGGCCGCCCGTGGTCAACCCGGAGTCGACGGTGCCCGCAGCCGAGGTCCCGAGTAGCCCGGCAGCTGAGACTCCGAGAACCAAGGTCGCCGCTGAGAGTCCGAGTGCCACGGCCGCGACCGAGAGAGTCGTCTACCCCGACGGCGCGGTCGTCGTTCGAGGTGGATCCGCTTCCCAGGCCTCCGCCGCGACGGCAGCGATCCCCGGCGACGGGCCCGCCCCGGTGGCTGTCGAGGAGCCCGCCCAGGCCCCTGCCGACGAATCCGCGGCCGCCCCGGACGCCAGCACTTCGCGTCCCAGCCGTCGCCGTCGCTCGGCTTCCCGCCGTCAGGGCCCACCCGAAGCCCCGGCGGTCGCCGCGAAGTCTTCCACCGGATCGAAGTCTTCCGCCGTGTCCGCACCGCCCACCAGCGTCGACGTCGGCGAAGCATCAGAAGCCCCCGACCCGATCGCGGAGGCCGTGGCCCGTCAGGGTCGCTCCACCGGACGCGGACGTCGCCGGGCATTGGCTCCCGAGGAACGCGACCAGGCACTCAGCAACATCGTCGCGGCACTGGCCGGTGGGCCGGAGCAGCGCGAAGCCGCCGCCGCACCGGCGTCCGATGACGACGAGCAGGCAGAACCCACCCGGTCCGGGGCATCCGGACAATCCGCGACGCGACGGTCCGCCGACACCCGCGAACCGGACGCCGACGAGTCCGACGACGAGTCGGACGAGCTGACCGATGAGGATTCAGAGTCCGGCGAGGGTGGCGCGCGCCGGCGTCGCCGCCGCCGCGGCGGACGTCGGCGTCGCCGCGGCAGCGACACGGGTGAGGATTCGGAGTCCGACGGCGGGCAGGATGCCGAGGAGTCCGAGAACGAATCCGAGCCCGAGCCCGAGTCGGACCAGGACGCCGAGGCGTCCGGGAGTGAGCAGGGAGACGGCAACCGTCGCCGTCGCCGTCGCCGTCGTCGACGCGGCGAGGACACGGGCGGCGCCGAGGACGATCCGCACGACGTCGTCGTGCGAGTCCGCGAACCTCGGGCGCCGAAGGCTCCCAGCGACGAGATCACCGGCATCGAGGGTTCCACCCGCATGGAGGCGAAGCGGCAGCGCCGCAAGGACGGCCGCGCCGCCGGTCGTGCGCGGCGGCCGATCCTGTCGGAGGCTGAGTTCCTGTCGCGCCGTGAGGCGGTCAGCCGCCGACTGCTGATCCGTCAGCGCGACGACTACACCCAGCTGGCCGTCCTGGAGGACAACGTGCTGGTCGAGCACTATGTCGACCGGGAATCGGCCACGTCACTCATCGGCAACGTCTATCTCGGCCGGGTCCAGAACGTGCTGCCGAGCATGGAGGCCGTCTTCATCGACATCGGTCGTGGTCGCAACGCCGTGCTGTACGCCGGCGAGGTGGCCTGGGAGTCGTACGCGGCCGAGGGTGAGGCGCGTCGGGTCGAGCAGGTGTTCAAGTCCGGTCAGACCGTGCTCGTTCAGGTCACCAAGGATCCGGTCGGAGCCAAGGGCTCGCGGCTCACCAACCACGTGTCGATTCCCGGCCGGTACGTCGTCTACTCGCCGGGCGGGCACCTGTCGGGCATCAGCCGCAAGCTGGCCGACACCGAACGCCACCGCCTGCGCGACATCCTGGGCGACCTCGTCGGCGACGACGCCTCGGTCATCGTCCGCACCGCGGCGGAGGGGGCGTCCGAGGAAGAGCTCGTGCGCGACGTCAACCGGCTCAAGGCGCAGTGGGAGGCCATCGACAAGAAGGCCAAGCAGGGCACTGCGCCACAGCTGCTGTACGCCGAGCCCGACCTCACCGTGCGCATCGTCCGTGACCTGTTCACCGAGGACTTCAGCGAGCTCGTCGTGTCCGGCGACGGCTCGGCAGACGACGCGTTCGACACCATCGAGGCCTACGTGTCGCACGTCGCCCCGCACCTGCGCGAGCGGGTCAAGCGCTGGGACGCCGAGGCCGACGGCGACCTGTTCGCCAAGCACCGGATCGACGAGCAGATCGCCAAGGCGCTGGAACGCAAGGTGTTCCTGCCGTCGGGCGGCTCCCTGGTCATCGACCGCACCGAGGCGATGACGGTCATCGACGTCAACACCGGCAAGTTCACCGGGTCGGGCGGCAACCTCGAGACGACCATCACCAGCAACAACCTCGAGGCTGCTGAGGAGATCGTGCGCCAGCTGCGGCTGCGCGACATCGGCGGCATCATCGTCATCGACTTCATCGACATGGTGCTCCCGAACAACCGCGAACTGCTGCTGCGTCGTCTCGTCGAGTGTCTCGGACGCGACCGGACCCGCCACCAGGTGGCGGAGGTCACCTCCCTCGGCCTCGTCCAGATGACCCGCAAACGGATCGGCACCGGCCTGGCCGAGGCGTTCACCGAACCCTGCGAGTGCTGTGGCGCGCGCGGCTACGTCCGCCACGACGAGCCGGTCACCTCCCAGGCTCCCGCCGACGGGGGCGAGCGCCGGTCCGCCCGCCGGGGCGCTCGGCGCAAGCCGTCGGGTGCGGCGTCCTCGTGAGCGGCGGGCAGGGATTGCTGTTCGTGCCGGGATTCCTGTCCGTGCCGCGGGCGTCCTCACGACAACGGCGGCACGGCTCCGGCGATCCACACTTCGTGTGCAGGCACCAGTCGCTCGTGATGCGCCGCCTCGGGAGGACATGCCTGGTCGCGGCGGGGATCAGCCTGCTCCCGCCTGGACGGATCGGCCCGGCCCGGAGTTCGTCGCGACACGCGCCGGCAGGGGTGAGGAGCGCGGCGTCCGGTTTGACCGGGGCCAGGCGCCTGCGTAGTCTTGTCCCTCGGTGCTTTGTCGGCCCAGGCGTTGACGCCCCAGGCGTCCGCCGGTGATTCGGCACCGTGTGTGGCAGGGAGCAATCCCGGCCGACGAAACATCGACCGAGTAGAACGAGAGTAGGTCAGGCGTGTACGCGATCGTGCGCAGTGGCGGACGACAGCACAAGGTGGCTGTCGGCGACGTCGTCGAGATCGACAAGGTGACCGACGAGGTGGGCAGCAGCATCGAGCTGACCCCGCTTCTCGTCGTCGACGGTGATTCGGTCACCTCCGATGCGTCGGGACTCGGCAAGGTCAAGGTCACGGCCGAGGTTCTTGGCCTGACGAAGGGCCCGAAGATCCGCATCATCAAGTTCAAGAACAAGACCGGCTACAAGAAGCGCCAGGGGCACCGTCAGAAGTACACCCAGGTCAAGGTCACCGGGATCAAGGGCTGAGGGAGGTTCGAGATGGCACACAAGAAAGGCGCGTCCTCGACGCGTAACGGTCGTGACTCCAACGCGCAGCGCCTCGGCGTGAAGCGCTTCGGTGGGCAGGTCGTCAATGCGGGCGAAATCATCGTCCGCCAGCGCGGAACCCACTTCCACCCCGGTGACGGCGTCGGTCGCGGTGGCGACGACACACTGTTCGCCCTCGTCGAGGGGGCCGTCGAGTTCGGCACCCGCCGCGGACGCCGCGTCGTCAACGTGCTGCCCGTCGCCGAGTGATCTGACTTCAGCAAACCGCCGGTCCGGCCCCCGCCCTCGTGGTGCGGGGGCCGGACCGCGTTCGGGGGTCCGAGGCCGCGGCGGGGGGTTGGGAATGCGCTTGGGTCTGGACGCCGCGCTGGGGGCCGGGGCCGCGCGGTCGGCCGGCTCCGGCGCGGCTGGTACGCGCTCGACGGTGAGACGCCGGCGGTTGTCGCGGCAGTCCGGGCGGGTGGCGTGCTCAGCTGCGTTTCAGCCCTGGGCTTCCACGGCGTCTGGACGCGGCTGGACGATCGCACCCATGTCCGCCCCGCCCGGGCGGCTGCGATGCTGGGGCGCCGGGTGTGCATCGGTGCCGGCCCTGCGGACGCACGAGGGCCCCGCTCGTGGCTGTCGACCCGCCCGAGGTCGCACTGAGGGTGGCGGCGTCGTGCGTCAGCCCCGATGACCTGGTGGCCTGCGCCGATTCGGCCCTCCACCTCGGCGTCCTGTCCACCCGACAGGTGGCCCGATCGGTGCCCGGGGCGGCGTCCGGGGCGACGCGCAGCGCGGGACGTGTCGATGTCGCGGAGAGCGGCACGGAGTCACTGGTGAGGCTCCGGTTGCGTCGCAGGCGGGTGCGGGTTCGCACCCAGGTGCCGATTGACGGCGTCGGTCGTGTTGACATGCTGCTCAGGCGTCGCGTCGTGCTGGAGGTGGACTCGCGTGCCCACCACACCGACGGTGACAGCTATCAGCGAGACAGGCTCCGGGACCTCAAGCTCCTGGCCCGGGGGTACGTCGTCATTCGGGTGATTTGGGAGCAGGTGATGTTCGGCTGGGCCGACGTGGAGCCCCTGATTCTTGCCGCGCTGGACCTTCACGACAGGCACTGAGGGTTGCTGGACCGTCACGACAGGCACTGAAGGTTGCTGGACCGTCACGACAGGCACTGAAGGTCGGCATACGGCAGGCGGGGCGCCCGCCCGCGGTGGCGCACCGGCCGGGTGCCGATGGCGGTGCCGCGAAGTTGTGCATCTGCTGACGCTGGTGGCTTCTGGGGTGGGGTGAGTGTCAGGAGGAACGCATCTTCACGGGACAGTGCCGGCGCCACAGGTGGGCGGATCGGTGCCGGGGGACTACCGGTGGGGCGCGATGGTGCCGATGACCACCGGTGGGGGAGCCCCGCCCCCTGCTCTGCGGGCCGGGACTCTATTGCGTGCGTGCGTGCACCTGCTCCGCGGGGTCCGGGCCCTCGCGTGAGTGCACCTGTTCCGATCGTGTTCCGGAGCGCTCGGCGGCGTGCCTCCACTGACGGAAAGGCGCACCGAGCGCTGCCGGTAGACTTGCCAGCCGTGTGCCGGACGCCGTCGGCGTCCGCAACCCCCTCGTGAAAGAACACCATCATGGCCATTCCCTCCTTCGTCGACCGCGTGACGCTGCGGGTCAGCGCCGGCAACGGCGGGCACGGCTGCGCCTCGGTGCGTCGAGAGAAGTTCAAGCCCCTCGGCGGGCCCGACGGCGGCAACGGGGGTGACGGCGGGTCGGTGATCCTGCGGGTCGACCCCCAAGTCACCACCCTGGTCGATTACCACCGCCAGTCGCAGCGTAAGGCCACCAACGGACAACCGGGGCGGGGCGACAACCAGAACGGTGCTCGGGGCGACGACGTCGTGTTGCCGGTTCCGCCTGGCACCGTGGTCACAGACGCCGACACCGGTGAGCAGCTCGCCGACCTCACGGCGTCGGGAGCCGAGGTCGTCGTGGCTGCGGGGGGCAAGGGCGGTTTGGGCAATGCCGCGCTCGCGTCGAGCGCCCGCAAGGCTCCCGGATTCGCCCTGCTCGGTGAAGAGGGCGACGAGCGCACCGTCCGTCTCGAACTCAAGGTCGTGGCCGACGTCGGCCTCGTCGGGTTCCCGAGCGCCGGAAAGTCGAGCCTCGTGGCCGCGATCAGCCGGGCGCGTCCGAAGATCGCCGACTACCCGTTCACGACCCTCGTGCCGAACCTCGGTGTCGTCGTCGCCGGCGACATCACCTACACGGTCGCCGACGTGCCCGGCCTGATCGAGGGTGCGAGTCTCGGCAAGGGTCTCGGCTTCGATTTCCTGCGCCACATCGAACGCTGCCAGGCCATCGTGCACGTGATCGACTGCGCCACCTTCGAGCCCGGACGCGACCCCCTCACCGACCTCGACGTCATCGAGGCCGAGCTGGCGGCCCACGGCGGCTTGGAGGACCGGCCGCGACTGGTCGCGCTCAACAAGGCCGACATTCCGGACGCCCGCGAGATCGCCGAGATGGTGCGCGTCGACGTCGAATCCCGGGGGCTCAGGACCTTCGTCATCTCGACGAAGACGGGTCTCGGCCTGCAGGCGCTGACCTTCGCGATGGCGGAGGTCGTGGCCGAGCGCCGCGCCAGCCTGCCCGAACTCGAGCCGGCCCCCATCGTCATCCGGCCCACCCCGGTGAGGAACGGTGGCGAGGAGTTCACGATCGTGCGCCAGGGCGACGGCGAAGGCGGCTTCCTCTGGCGGGTCCGCGGGACGAAGCCCCAGCGTTGGGTGCGCCAGACCGACTTCAACAACGCCGAGGCCGTCGGCTACCTCGCCGACCGCCTCAACCGGCTTGGCGTCGAGGACAAGCTGCTCGAGATCGGAGCCCGTCCCGGTGACGCGGTCGCCATCGGTGGTGAGGACGCCGTCGTGTTCGACTTCGCTCCGCAGGTCGACATCGGCGCCGAGATCCTCGGACGCCGCGGCGAGGACGACCGGTTGCAGACCGATCGTGAGTCGGTCTCCCGTCGCCGTCAGGAGGACGCCGAGTATCACGCGGCCCGCGAGGCGCGGGGCGAGTACGGACGTCACCAGACCCGGGCGAACTGGCGGGCGGCCACCGACGACGAGTTCGGTACCGCCGAGCCCGGCGCGGATGGGCCCGGAACCGCCGGGTCCGTGGATGATGGTCCCGACCAGGCGGACCCCTTCGACGAATTCGCCGGCCGGCCCGGCAGGGACGACGGGCACGACGCATGAGCGCCGCACGCTCCGAGATCTTGCGGGCGCAGCGGATCGTGGTCAAGGTCGGGTCGTCGTCACTCACTCACCGCGGCGACGGGATCGATCACGAGCGGATGCGGGACCTCGTGGGGGCGCTGGTCGACGTGCGGGCCAGCGGACGCGATGTCGTGCTGATCTCCTCCGGTGCGATCGCGGCCGGCCTCGCCCCACTCGGGATGCCGCGGCGTCCGCGCGACCTGGCGAACCAGCAGGCGGCTGCCGCGGTCGGGCAGGGGCTGCTCATCCACGAGTACACCCAGCTCTTCGCCGAGCAGGGTCTCAACGTGGGGCAGGTGCTGCTCACCGTCGAGGACATCACCCGCCAGGCCAGCTACCGCAACGCCGTGCGGACCGTCGGGCGGCTGCTGCGGCTCAAAGTGGTGCCGATCATCAACGAGAACGACACGGTCGCCACCCACGAGATCCGCTTCGGCGACAACGACAGGCTCGCGGCGCTGGTCGCGCAACTGGTCCGGGCCGACGCGCTCGTGCTGCTCAGCGACGTCGACGGCCTTTACACGGCACACCCCGAGGAGCCCGGTTCCGAGCTCATCGCGCACGTTGCGGACGCCGACTCGGTGGCCGCGGACACGTCCCGGGTCGGCTCGGCGGTCGGCACCGGCGGCATGGCCACGAAGCTTGAGGCGGCCCAGATCGCGGTCTCGGCCGGAATCCCGGTCGTGCTCGCGTCCGCCGACCGGGCGCGTCCGGCCTTGTTCGGCGAGCAGGTTGGCACCTACTTCGCACCGATCGGCAAGCGCCGGCCACGGCGGTTGCTGTGGCTCGCCCACGCGTCGGTGGCCAGCGGCCGGCTGCACTTGGACGCCGGCGCCGTCGAGGCGGTCGTGCACCGCAAGGCGTCCCTGCTCGCTGCCGGGATCACCGCCGTCGAGGGGCGGTTCGTGTCCGGAGATCCGGTCGATCTGGTCGCACCCGACGGGGACGTCGTGGCCCGCGGCCTGGTGAACTTCGACAGTCGTGAACTGCCGGTGATGCTCGGCCGCAACTCCCACGAACTCGCCAACGCATTGGGCCTTGAATACGAGCGGGAGGTCGTGCACCGCGACGCCCTTGTGGTGGTGCACCGGCGCGCCCGCTGACGTAGGCCGCGCATCGACGCTGATGCGCGGTTGCCTCCGACTTTGCCATGGCTCGCTGTGATCGGAGATCGACGCGCTCAGCGCGGACGGGGGGGACGGCGAGCCACGTGTCCGGGATCGGGGTGTTGAGGAGGCCGTCGGCGCCGCCCCACGCATCCGCGGCGCCTAGAATCGCGGCGTGAGTGACACCGATTCCGTGTTCCAGGGTCAGGCCCGTGCCGCGCGTGCGGCGTCCCGCGACCTCGCGCCGCTGACGCGTGCCCGCAAGGACGCCGCCCTGCACGCGATGGCCGACGCCCTCGCCGCCCACGAGGCCGAGGTGCTGGCCGCGAACGCGCTCGACGTCGCCCGGGCCGCGGACGCCGGCACGTCGTCGGCTCTCATCGACCGACTCCGGCTGACCTCCGAGCGGGTCGCCTCGATGGTCGCCGGACTCCGCTCGCTGGCGGCCCTGTCCGATCCGGTCGGCGAGGTGGTTCGCGGCTTCTCGACGCCGACCGGAGTCCGGATCACCCAGGTGCGGGTGCCGCTCGGCGTCGTCGGCATCATCTACGAGGCCCGCCCGAACGTCACCGCGGACGCCGCCGGCATCTGCCTCAAGTCGGGCAACGCGGCGCTGCTGCGCGGGTCGTCGTCGGCGCTCGACTCGAACCGGGCCGTGGTCGCCGCGCTCCGCACCGGCCTCACGGACGCGGGCATCACGCCCGACGCCGTGCAGCTGGTCGAGGGGGGCCATGAGGTCACCCGCGAGATGATGCGGGCCCGCGGGCTCGTCGACGTGCTGATCCCGCGCGGGGGAGCGGGGCTCATCGAGGCGGTGGTCACCGGATCGAGCGTGCCGGTGATCGAGACCGGAACGGGCAACTGCCACCTGTTCGTCGACGCGACGGCCGACTTCGCGATGGCCGAGTCGATCATGATCAACGCGAAGACCCAGCGTCCGAGCGTGTGCAACGCGCTCGAAACCCTGCTCGTGCACGCCGACATCGCGGCGGAGTTCCTTCCCCGCGCGCTGGCGGCGCTGGCGGCGTCCGGGGTGACCGTGCACGCCGATCCGAGCGTCATGGTCTTCGTGCCGGACGACCACGACGTTCAGGTCGTGCCAGCTGGGCCCGGGGAGTTCGACGGCGAGTATCTCTCGCTCGACCTGGCTGCCCGCGTGGTGCCCGACCTCGACTCCGCGATCGAGCACATCCGCGCGCACACCACCGGACACTCCGAGACGATCGTCACCCGCGACACCCGAAGCGCCGACCGCTTCGTCGCCTCGATCGACGCGGCGGCCGTGCTGGTGAACGCGTCCAGCCGGTTCGTCGACGGGGGCGAGTTCGGTTTCGGCGCCGAGATCGGCATCTCGACCCAGAAGCTGCACGCCCGCGGTCCGATGGCCCTGCCCGAGATGACCACCACCAAGTACGTGCTGGTCGGCGAGGGGCAGACCCGGGCTTGACCCTCGCCGGAGTCGGCGCGGACGGGGCATGCGCGGCGTCTTGTAGAGTCTGACCATGCTGCCACTTCAGATTCCGGCGCAGTTGTGGGCCGTCTACGGCGTCGCTCTGCTGATACTTCTGCTCGCGCTCGCGTTCGTGCTGCTGTTCGGCTCCTCGCGGCCGCACAGCTGATCCATGGGCCGACCCACCGACGTCGGATTGGCCAACGTCGTGTCCGGACGCCGCCGGCGTCTGGGTGTGATGGGTGGCACGTTCGACCCGATCCACCACGGGCACCTCGTGGCAGCCTCCGAGGTCGCCGCGCTGTTCTCCCTCGACGAGGTGGTGTTCGTGCCCACCGGCGTCCCGTGGCAGAAGAAGTACCGCGCGGTCTCGCTGGCCGAGGACCGCTACCTCATGACGACCATCGCGACGGCGTCCAACCCGCAGTTCTCGGTGTCGCGGGCCGACATCGCGCGCGATGGCGACACCTATACGGTCGACACGCTCAAGGACCTGCGGAGCGAACGGGGCGACGATGTCGACCTGTTCTTCATCACCGGTGCCGACGCGCTGAGCCAGATCCTCACGTGGAGGGGGGCCGACGAACTGTTCGACCTGGCCCACTTCATCGGTGTTTCCCGCCCGGGCACCGCCACCGGTTCGGGTGACGTGGCACACCTGCCCGCGAACAGGGTCACGCTCGTCGAGGTGCCCGCGCTCGCGATCTCGTCCACCGACGTCCGCGAACGGGTGGCTCAACGCCTGCCGATCTGGTATCTCGTGCCCGACGGCATCGTGCAGTACATCGCCAAGCGGGGGCTGTACGCCCCCGGCAGCCGGCAGAGTCCGGCGATTGATCTCACCGCCGAGCCCGGACCGATACTCCTCGGATCCGAGCGCTCGGCACCTACCCCCGAGGACCGCTCGTGACAGACATTCCCGACGACCAGATCCCCGACGATCAGACACCCGGCAATCAGCCGGTGGCGACGGCGCCGGCCTCCACCGGAGCCACGGATCTGGCGCTCACCATCACGCGGATCGCCGCGCAGGCGGCATCAGACAAGCTCGCCCGCGACGTCATCGCCTTCGATGTCAGTGCTCACCTCGCGATCACCGACGTGTTCCTCATCGCCAGCGCTCCCAACGAGCGTCAGGTGGGGGCGATCGTCGATGGCATCGAGGAGGCTCTCGTCAAGAGGGGCTTCAAGCCGGCCCGCCGTGAGGGCGACCGCGAGAACCGTTGGGTGCTGCTCGACTACATCGACGTCGTGGTGCACGTACAGCACGATGAGGAGCGGCAGCTCTACTCACTGGAGCGGCTGTGGCGAGACTGCCCGCCGATCCCGCTGCACCTCGACGTTCCGGCCGGGGCGGCAGCGGCCAGCGAGGAGTGACCGCTCCGATGAGCGACCCCCACACGCGGCTCGTGCTGCTGCGCCACGGGCAGACCGACTGGAACGCCAGCGGCCGGTTCCAGGGCCAGGCAGACATCCCCCTCAATGAGGTCGGACGCCGTCAGGCCGCGCTCGCAGCCCCGATGATCGCCGAGCTCGAACCCAGCCACCTCTACTCGTCGGATCTGGGGCGGGCCGTCGAGACGGCCACCGCCGTGGCCGGGGCAACGGGTCTGGAGATCGTTCGTGACCGGCGGCTCCGCGAGATCCACGTGGGTTCGTGGCAGGGCCTCACCCGCGACGACATGGCCGCGCTCGACCCCGGTTTCCTTCCGGCGTTGCGCGCAGGACTCGACCACCGGCGTTCACCGACGGGGGAGACCGCCCACGAGGTCGGGGCGAGGGTCAGCGCCGCCCTGCGGGACCTCGCCGAGCGTCACCACGGGCAGACCACGGTGGTCGCCACTCATGGGCTCGCCCTGCGGATGGGAGCCGGTTACCTCCTCGGCTATGGCTACGAGGAGGCGTGGCGGCTGGGCCCGATGTCGAACTGCGGGTGGACGATCCTGGCGCATCGCACCGATGGGTGGCACCTGGAGTGCTACAACCGGGTGGCCGAGATCCCCGCGGCGCGCGGCGTCCTCAGCAGCTGACCACCGAATTGCATGCGCAGGGCGCGTTCCGGTAACCTCTACGAAGCCCACCCGGTGAGGGTGGACGTCCCACTTGGGGCTATGGCGCAGTTGGTAGCGCGCTTCCATGGCATGGAAGAGGTCAGGGGTTCGAATCCCCTTAGCTCCACCCTGTTGGGCTTATTAGAAACTCTGGCGAGGTCCAT
>JAJXWF010000273.1 GCA_021781735.1 Actinomycetes bacterium | reverse complement strand
GGACCGCGTCCCCTGACGGTGCAGCAGTCCCCTCCTCTCGTGGCACCGTTCTCGTCGCCGGTGTGGGCCTGACACGTGCGGTGTCGCACGCCCTCCGTGGCGGCACGTCATGCGCCGTGGAGGATCGCGAAGACGCCGGTGCAAACGGCATTTAATACCTAGTCAAATGATCTTCATGGGGCTATAATAGAACATAGAGACGAATTCTTCGGGGGTTGCGGTGTTCGATCCGGGTGATGTGGCCGATCTCGGCGTGGCTGCGACGTTGGGTGAGCTGGCTGACGTCCGGCGGTGGCAGTGGGTGTGGCAGGCGCGGGAGGTGGCGTTGCTGGCGCATTTCGCCGACGTCACCGGGCATGTCGAGTCGGGGCCGGACGCGCCCGCGGCGAGGGTGCTGCATGGGGATCGGTTGGTGTCCGGCGGGGCCGATGGCACACCGCAGGTGTCGGAATTCGCGGCGTTGGAGATCGCGGCGTTGTGGAATGAGGGTGTCGAGGGGGTCGACGGCCGGATCCATCAGGCCCTCGACCTGCGGCACCGGTTCCCCCGGTTGTGGCGGCTGGCGATGGACGCCGACCTGCCGGTCTGGGTCGCCGCGAAGATCACGATGAAGGCCTCCCCCTTGAGTCGCGAGGCCGCCGCCCACCTCGACGAGCAGCTCGCCGACGTGGTGGGAAACCTGCCCGCGTCCCGGCTGTTGCGGCTGGCCGACGGGCTGGTCCTCAAGCTGACCCCACCCGACCTGGCCGAGGAGATCCGGGCCGGCGGGCACGATCGGCGGGGGGTGTGGGTGCGGCAGCGTCCCGAGGATCGGGCCACCACCATCGCGTCCTTGTCGGCGGTGTTGGACGCCGGGGACGCTGATGCGGTCGAGCAGCAGGTGCGCCGGATCGCTCGCATCCTCGCTCAGGGCGGGGACCGGCGCGGGCTCGACGACCGCCGCGCCACCGCCCTCGGCGTGCTGGCGTTCCCGGCCAGGGCGCTGCAACTGTTGCAGGCGTCGATCCTCGACGAGCTCCCCACCGATGCCGGCGAGTCCTGGGGTCCCTGCCCGGCCGCGGGACAGGCCGGCCACCTGTGCGGACGGATCACCGTCGACCCCGACCGGCTGCTGCCCACCGCGCAGCTGGTGGTCCACCTCACCCACGCGGCCATCGCCACGCAGTGCGTGACAGGGCGCGACACGGGCGAGCGGGGCGTCAGCCCTGATGGCCGCGACGCCGTGGCCCGGGTCGAGCGGATCGGACCCGTGCTGGTCGACTGGCTGAGCGACCTCCTCGCCCATCATCGGGTGAGTCTGCGTCCCGTGCTCGACGCCGGAACTATCACTCCGGTCGATTCCTATGAGATCCCCGAGCGGATGCGGGAGGCGGTCGGTTACCGCCAGCCCTACGACTGCTTCCCCGGATCGACGCGCCGCACCTCGCACGGCTGCGATCTCGACCACACCGAGCCGTACCGGCCGGGCGGTCCACCCGGCCAGACCTCCCTGGACAACCTCTCGCCGATATCTCGGCGTGCCCACCGGGCCAAGACCCACGGCGGCTGGCGACTTCAACAACCGATCCCCGGCGTCCTCATCTGGCGCAGCCCCTACGGATACACCTACCTCGTCACCGCCGGTCACAGCATCCGCATCGGGTCACCGCACGAACGGGCCCACATCGTCGCCTGAGTCGCAGCGGTCACTCTGTCGGCACGAGCAGACGCCGAGCAACCTCGGCCAGGGTGATTCGCCGTGATCCGGTGCACAGGAGCGGTCCCGATGTCGGCCGTCGCCCGCGCACCCGCCCACCTGAGGTTCGCCGCGCGACGTAGCCCGGCGCACATGCCCGTTGCGGCGTCGGTCGTTCTCATCAGGGTTCGTTGATGGTGTCGCCGTCAAAGGACAGCGAGTCGTGCGGGGTGATCGGCCACGCCTCGAGTTCGTCGCTCTGCACGATCGCGTCGATCAGAGTCTCCGGCCCGGCAATGAGCGTCGAGTCGAAGTCGATCTCGCTGGCGACGCACCAGCCTCGATCCTCTGGCCAGAACAAGTTGGGCGAACGCGGCAGGAACCAGTCCTCGCTCACCCAGTATCCGAAGCGCAGCGCGTCCTGCAGCGGGCCGGTGAACAGGTAGTACGCCCGACCGGGCAACTCGAACCGCGCCGCTCGAAGGTCGAGCTGCCACTCACCGGGGGCGGGACGCGAGGGAGCGGACGGGGGACCGGCCGCTGCCCATGTCAAGGGCGTCACCGCGCCGGTCAATTCGCCCCAGCCCTCCCAGAGTGCGAACCGACACCGCATCGCGTCGAGCGTATGGGCCCGCAATATCGCGCACAGTGCTCGCAGGTCGGCCGGTGCGAGCTCCCCGGTCGGGGGCTCCTGCACGTGGGGGGACGGGTCGTGGCGTCCACTGCCCGGGAGCGGGGTCACGATCCGGTGGAACTGCGCCTGCGAGTGCATGGCGCGGCCGGTCCTCGCGGCAACCTCGGCCCACCGTGTCCGTGACCCCGATCCCGGATCGGCCGGGTGGAAGACCCGCGCGTAGGCGTCGAAGCCGGTCGGGATCGTGCGACACACGGCGCCGAATTCCTCGAGCAGCCGCGGCGCGATCCACCCAGCGGCACCTGTCGGCGACGGCATCGGTGGCCGGGGCGGGCGGCTGATACTCCATGACGTCGATCATCGACCGGGCGGCGCCCGGGATTCAAGGGGGCGGTGACCAGGCGAACTGCAGGCCACGGCGCATCATGTCCGGGTGTTGGCGAGGTACATCGACCCTGGCATGGATCCGATCGCGGGACACTGGAGCCCGTCGGATGGTCGGTGCGTGATCCCGTATCAGCGGCCGCTGTCGCCTGGCTCCGGAGCCGGGGGCGGGATCGGGGGTGACCGGCGACGCCCGATGATCAGCCCGCCACCAGGGTCCCCACCGCCTCGGCCGGGCTGTCGACGAGGTGCACGTGCCGGGCCATGTGGTGGTGGGCGGCCAGCGACTCCAGCAACG
>JAJXWF010000076.1 GCA_021781735.1 Actinomycetes bacterium | reverse complement strand
GACGGCGAAGAACTCGGAGAGGTTCCGCTCACCATCACTTGCCGTCCGGGGTGCCTGCCGGTGCTGGCGTGAGCCTGCGGTGATCCCCCTGCCGGAGGTGCCCGACCCCCCTCCGCCTATACTGTGGCGTTCACGGGTTCCGTCGACGCAGCCCTGGACACGAAAGCGAGTACCCGCATGATGCATCCACTGATCGGCCTGCCGATGGGCCCCGAATGGCTTGTCCTGCTCGTGGTGGTGGTGCTCCTGTTCGGCGGGTCGCGACTGGCCGGTCTCGGCAAGGGCACCGGACGCGCCATCCGCGAGTTCAAGGAGGAAACGCAGGGAATGCGCGACCAGCGCGCGGTGGCCGAGAAGAAGGACAAGGACGCCTCGTCCGACGACGAGGGCCCCGACTCCGAGAACTGACCGCCCGGGCCCGGGCCCGCTAGGCTCGGAGGCGATGGACACCACTCAGCCCGCGGGCCCGCCCTCACCCGGCACGACCCCGGACCCCGTTCCGGCCGACTTCGTCGCCGGCTATGACTTCCCTCTCGATCCCTACCAGGTTGAGGCTTGTCGCCACGTGCGCGACGGGCGAGGCGTCCTCGTGGCGGCACCCACCGGCGCGGGCAAGACGGTGGTCGGCGAGTTCGCCGTGTGGGCGGCGGTGCACTCCGGGCGCAAGTGCTTCTACACCACCCCGATCAAGGCCCTCTCGAACCAGAAGTACCACGACCTCGTCGAGCGCTACGGCACCGACCGCGTCGGGCTGCTGACCGGTGACAGTTCCGTCAACGGTGAGGCGCAGATCGTCGTGATGACCACCGAAGTGCTGCGCAACATGATCTACGCCGGCTCGCACACGCTGGCCAACCTCGGATACGTCGTCATGGACGAGGTGCACTACCTCGCCGACCGGTTCCGGGGCGCCGTGTGGGAGGAGGTGATCATCGGGTTGGCCTCCGACGTCCAGCTCGTCTGTCTGTCGGCGACGGTGAGCAACGCCGAGGAGTTCGGCGAATGGCTCGACGAGGTGCGGGGCGACGTCCGGGTGGTCGTGTCGGAACGCCGGCCGGTGCCCCTGTTCCAGCACGTCCTCGCCGGCCGCGAACTGGTCGACCTGTTCGAGGGGGAGGCGCCCACCGCCAGGGCCCTGCCGTCGGAGACGCCGCCACCGGTCAATCCGCACCTCATGCGGCTCGCCAGCCGGGAGTCACGCCTCCTGCGCGACAGTTCCCGGCGTCCCCGTGGCCGATCGGGCAAGGGTAACCAGGCCGTCGCGTACGGCAGCGGACGCTACGGCGGCGCGTCATCGCGCGGGCATCAGGAGCGGGCGGGGGAAGAACTCGGCACGCGCCCCGCGAGCCGCGCGCAGATGATCGAGCAACTCGAGCGGGCCAGGCTGCTGCCCGCGATCGTGTTCGTGTTCTCCCGGCAGGGCTGCGACGGCGCGGTGGGCCAGGTCGTCGGGTCCCGGCTCCGGTTGACGACGCGGGGCGAGGCCGAGCAACTACAGGCGATCGCCGACCGTCACCTCGGCGGGCTGAGCGCGGCCGACCATGACGTGCTCGACCTCGACCGTTTCCGGGACGCGCTCGGCAGGGGGGTCGCCGCCCACCACGCCGGCGTCCTGCCGGCCTGCAAGGCGGTGGTCGAGGAGGCGTTCGCCGCGGGACTGCTCAAGGTCGTGTTCGCCACGGAGACCCTCGCCCTCGGCATCAACATGCCGGCGCGTACCGTCGTCATCGAGAAGCTCGTCAAGTACAACGGCGAGACCCACGCCGACATCACGCCCGGCGAATACACCCAGCTCACCGGCCGGGCCGGGCGCCGCGGCATCGACGTCGAGGGCCACGCGGTCGTCGTGTGGCAGCCGGGCATGGATCCCCGGGCGGTCGCCGGCCTGGCGTCCCGGCGCACCTATCCGCTGCGCTCGTCATTCGCACCCACCTACAACATGGCCGTCAATCTCGTGTCGCGGGTGGGACGCCACCAGGCGCGACGTCTGCTCGAGCAGAGCTTCGCGCAGTTCCAGACCGACCGGTCGGTCGTCGGCCTGGCCCGCACCGTCGACCGCAACAGCGAGGCGATCCGGCAATATCTCGAGGCGGCCGCCTGCGACCGCGGTGACTTCGCCGAGTACGCCCGCCTGCGCGAGGAGGCCAACCAACTGGAGGCTGAGGCGGCACGACTCCGGCGGGCCGACCGCCGGGCCGAGGCGTTCGACGCGCTGACCCGGCTCGAACCGGGGGACATCGTGCACGTGCCCGCCGGACGCCACCACGGGTGGGCTGCCGTGATCGACGTGGGGCACGGTCAGGAGCCGCACCCGTTCGTCGTCACCGAGGGACGCGAGTTCGTCCGGCTCACGCTCGACGCGTTCCCGGTGCCGGTATCGGCCGTCGGGCGGCTACGGATCCCTCACAAGTTCGATCCGCGCCAGTCGGCCGCCCGGAAGGCGCTCGCGGCGTCCCTGCTCGCCAAGCTCGAGGCGCTCGACCCGACCGTGCTGCGTCCCGACAAGGGGCCGACCGACGCCGAACTGACCGACCAGATCGCCGAGGTGCGGGCCAGGATCCGGGCCCATCCGTGCCACGACTGTCCGGACCGCGAGAGTCATGCGCGCTTCGCCGAGCGGGCCATGCGGCTCGAACGTGAGACGACCCAGACCGCCGCCAAGGCGCAGGCCCGCACGAACACGATCGCCACCCGCTTCGACCGGCTGTGCGGCGTCCTCGAGTCCCTCGGATACCTGGAGAAGGTGGATCAGGAGGAGCACGGGCCCGGTGGGGAGCTCATCGTCACCCAGCCGGGCCGGACGCTGTCGCGGATCTATTCGGTGCTCGACCTTGTCACCGCCGAGTGCGTGCGAGACGGCGTGTTCGACGGGCTCACCCACCCGCAGCTGGCGGCGGTGATCAGTTCGCTCGTGTACGAGTCCCGCCGTACCGACGCCGGTAAGCCGGCCCGGATGCCCGACCGGGGCAGCGAACAGGCCCAGCAGCGGCTCCGGGACACGTGGCGCCGCGTGGGCCTGGTCGAGCGGGACTTCCGCGTCGAGCGCGCCCCCGCCCCCGACATCGGGTTCGCCGAGGCGGCCTACGGGTGGGCCTCGGGCTGGACCCTGGCCGGCGTCCTCGAGCACAGCGGGCTGTCCGCCGGCGACTTCGTGCGGTGGGTGCGCCAGGTGGTCGACTTCGCCGGACAGATCGCCGACGCCGTGGGCCCCGGTGACCTGCGACGCACCGCCCGAGAGGTCGTCGTGGCCATGCGCCGCGGCGTCATCGAATACGACATCGACGAGGACTGATCGACAATGACCCAGACCGAACCCCCCCGCCCCGCCGGACGCCGTCTGCGACCCGGGCAGGCATGCCGAATCCACGTGAGTTCGCTCGACGCGGACCGGCTCCTGTACACGACCACCGAGCGGCTCTACGAGGCGCCGAACTGGGCACCCGACGGCCACCTCGTCGTCAACGGCGATGGGCTGCTGTGGGACCTGCCCCTCGACGGGTCGTCGGAGCCGCGTCCGATCGACACCCCCGGCCTGGCGCCGGTCAACAACGATCACCTCCTGTCGCCTGACGGCCTGACGATCTACGCGTCGGCCAACGACGGGCACATCCATGCCGTTCCCCGCCACGGCGGCCCGGCCCGCCGGATCACGCCCGACGACGGGCGGCTGCACTTCCTGCACGGCGTCGACCCGACCGGCGAGCGCCTCGCCTACGTGGCGATCACCCTCGGTGAGCCGACCGTGTGGATCGGCCACGTGCGGGTCATCGGCGTCGACGGCACCGATGACCATGCGGTCACCGAGCCCGGGGAGCGTCACGACGACGGGCCCGAGTACTCGCCCGACGGCGAGTGGATCCTGTTCAACACCGAGCGGTTCACCACCGCGACCGGTCACGGCCAGCTGGCCCGGGTGCGGCCCGACGGCAGCGGTCTCGAACGCCTCGCCGAGACCGATCGGGTCGACTGGTTCCCGCACCTGTCACCCGACGGACGCCACGGCGTCTACATCAGCTTCCCGGCCGGAACCCAGGGCCATCCCGAGAACCTGCCGGTGCAACTCCACCTCGTCGAGGCGCCCGATTGGCGGCGCCCGGTGCGCACGATCGAGCTGTTCGGCGGGCAGGGCACGATCAACGTGACCAGTTGGGCGCCCGACTCGGCGTCCTTCGCCTGGGTCGACTACCCGCTGGGCGTCTGAGCGCCGCCGCGCGGTGACCGGGGCGGCATCGCCCGCGCCGGACGCCGCGCGCCGCTCGATACGATGGCGGGCATGGCCGTGGCTGTGCGCGTGATCCCCTGCCTCGACGTGACCGATGGGCGGGTCGTCAAGGGCGTCAATTTCCAGAATCTCCGCGACGCCGGTGACCCGGTCGAGTTGGCGCGCCTCTATGGCGACTCCGGGGCCGACGAGTTGACGTTCCTCGACATCTCCGCCTCGGCCGACGGCCGGGCCACGACACTCGACATGGTCGCCCGGTGCGCCGAGACCGTGTTCATTCCGCTGACCGTCGGCGGGGGAGTGGGCGGTGCCGCCGACGTCGACAACCTGCTGCGCCACGGGGCCGACAAGGTCGGCATCAACACCGGCGCGATCCGGCGTCCGGAAGCCATCGACGAGATCGTCGAACGCTTCGGCAACCAGGTGCTCGTGCTCAGTCTCGACGCCCGCCGCGAGCCGGGCCGTCCCTCGGGGTTCGGCGTCACCACCCACGGTGGACGCCGCTCGGCCGGCCTGGACGCCATCGCCTGGGTCAGGGAGGCCTGCGACCGTGGGGTGGGGGAAGTGCTGCTCAACTCGATGGACGCCGACGGCACCACCGGTGGCTTCGACATCGAGATGATCCGTGCGGTGCGCGAGGTCGTCGACGTGCCGCTCGTGGCCTCCGGGGGGGCCGGGAAGCCCGAGGACTTCGTCGCGGCCGCGCGAGCGGGCGCCGACGCGGTGCTCGCCGCCAGCGTCTTCCACTACGGCACTCTGACGATCGCCGAGGTGAAGCAGGCGATGCGCGACGCCGGGGTCGAGGTGCGCTGAAGCGCGGCGGCCGGTTCCGGGATGCGGCGTGTGGCCACGCGTCCCGACTAGGGTCGGATGCATGAACGACTGCCTGTTCTGCCGGATCATCGCCGGGGAGTTGCCCTCCCGCATCATCTACGAGGACGCCTTGACGATCGCGTTCCTCGACATCCAGCCGTGGGGGACCGGTCATTCGCTCGTGCTGCCCAAGCGGCACGTGGCGTCGCTGCTCGAGGATTCCGGTGCGCTGGCCGGGATCGCTCCCCAGGTCGGCGAGGTGGCCCGCCTGCTCGTCGAGCGTCTCGGTGCCGACGGCGTCAACGTGCTGTGCAACGCGGGCGCGGCGTCCGGCCAGGAGGTCATGCACCTCCACGCCCACGTGATCCCGCGGTACGCGGCCAGCCCGGGCATCCAGAACATGCGCTCGCACCCTCGCGACGACCTCGACGCCGTGCACGCCCGGATCCTCGGGCGGTGAGCGCCGTGGCGTCCAGATGGCGAGACCAGCCGCCCGGACGTTTGACGCCTCCCGCGCATGCGGGGAAACTGTCGGTATGCAGTTCGTGCTCGTAGCCGTCTGAGCGCTCCGTCCAGTCTCTGGTCGCGGCGCTTCCTCCGTTTGCCCGTCGGGCAACGGGGGTTTTTTATTGGCCGGGGACGGGCGCTGCCGACAGCCCGCACCGGTCGTGGCGGACCGGCGGACCGGCCCGTCGGTCAGGACGGCACGGACGCCGGCCGGGTGAGGGTCACCCGGCCTCGAAGGAAGGGACACCCGATGCACAGCGGATCCATTCTCACCGGAGCGCAGGCGCTCGTGGCCTCGCTCGAGAAGCTCGGTGTCGAGGTGGTTTTCGGGATTCCCGGCGGCGCGATCCTGCCGCTCTACGATCCCCTCTACGACTCGAGCGTGCGACACATCCTGTGCCGCCATGAGCAGGGTGCGGGGCACGCCGCCGAGGGGTACGCCCTGGCCACCGGTCGGGTCGGCGTGTGCATCGCCACCTCGGGTCCCGGTGCGACGAACCTCGTGACCCCCCTTGCCGACGCCTATATGGACTCGGTGCCGGTCGTGGCCATCACGGGCCAGGTGAACTCCGCGTTCATCGGCACCGACGCCTTCCAGGAGGCCGACATCCGGGGCATCACGATGCCGGTGACCAAGCACAACTTCCTGGTCAAGCGCGCCGAGGACATCCCGGCCGCGATCAAGCACGCCTTCCACCTGGCCGAGACCGGGCGTCCCGGGCCGGTGCTGGTCGACATCGCCAAGGACGCGCTGTCCGGCAGCGCCCCCTTCGTCTGGCCGTCCGGCATCGACCTTCCCGGGTACAACCCGACGGTCAAGCCACACGCCAAACAGATCCGCGAGGCCGCCAAACTCATCGCCGCGGCCAAACGTCCCGTGCTCTACATCGGCGGCGGGGTGGTCAAGGCGCGGGGCAGCAAGGAACTCGCCGAGTTGGTGGCGCTCACCGACATCCCGGTCGTCACGACCCTGATGGCCCGCGGCGTTTTCCCTGACAGCCATGAGCTGAACATGGGCATGCCCGGCATGCACGGCACGGTCGCGGCGGTCGGAGCCCTGCAGCGTGCCGACCTGCTCATCGCCGTGGGCACCCGCTTCGACGACCGGGTCACCGGACGCCTCGATTCCTTCGCACCGCACGCCACCGTCATCCACGCCGACATCGACCCGGCCGAGATCTCCAAGAACCGGTTGGCCGACCTGCCGATCGTCGGTGACGCCCGGGCCGTGCTCGGCCTGCTGCGCCACGAGCTCGAGTCGAACGAACTGCAGGACTACAGCGAGTGGCACAGCTTCCTCGCGAGCCTCAAGCGGCGCTATCCCACCGATGTGACCCCCGAGCACGACGGCATGCTCAATCCCCAGTACGTGATCAGGCGGATCGGTGAGATCACCGGCCCCGACGCGATCTACGTGGCGGGCGTCGGTCAGCACCAGATGTGGGCCGCCCACCTGCTGCCGCACGAGCGGCCCGACAAGTGGCTCAACTCGGGCGGCGCCGGCACGATGGGCTACTGCGTGCCCGCGGCGATGGGGGCCAAGACCGCCCGGCCCGACAAGGTCGTGTGGGGCGTCGACGGCGACGGCTGCTTCCAGATGACCAATCAGGAACTGGTCACCTGTGCCCTGAACGATATCCCGGTGAAGATCGCGATCATCAACAACGGGGTGCTCGGCATGGTGCGCCAGTGGCAGACGTTGTTCTACAACAAGCGCTACTCCAACACCGACCTGCACTCGTCGCGGGTCCCCGACTTCGTCAAGCTCGCCGAGGCGATGGGCTGCGTCGGTCTGCGGGCCGAAACCGTCGACCAGGTCGACGAGGTCATCAAGAAGGCGCTCGAGATCAACGACCGTCCCGTCGTGGTGGAGTTCGTCGTGAGCAAGGACGCCATGGTGTGGCCGATGGTGGCCGCCGGGACGAGCAACGACGACATCCAGATCGCTCGGGACATGGCTCCCGACTGGGAAGAGGAGATCCTGTGAAGACCCACACTCTGAGCGTCCTGGTGCTCAACAACCCCGGCGTCCTCACCCGGATCGCCGCCCTGTTCAGCCGACGGGGGTTCAACATCGAGTCGTTGGCGGTCGGCCCCACCGAGCGGACCGACATCTCGCGGATGACGGTCGTGGCCGCCGTCGACGACGACCTCGTGCTCGAGCAGCTCGTGAAGCAGCTGAACAAGCTCGTCGAGGTCATCAAGGTCCTCGAGCTCGGTGAGGCGTCCGTGCGCCGCGAGCTGGTGTTGATCAAGGTCCGCTCCGACGTCGAGAACCGCAGCCGCATCGTCGACACCATCGAACTCTTCCGGGGCAAAACGGTCGACGTCGATCACGAATCGCTGACCGTGGAGGCCACCGGCAGCCGAGAGAAGCTCGACGCTCTGATCAACATGCTGGAGCCCTTCGGGATCCTCGAGCTCGTGCAGTCCGGCCAGGTGGCGGTCGCCCGCGGGGCGCGCACGATCAGCGAGCGGACCCGGCCCGAATCGCGTACCCAGCGGGCGCTCAGCTGAGCGTCCGCGGGGGGCATCCGGACGGTCCCCCGCCACCCATCCCGGTAGCATCACGAGAGTTCCCAGACCTACAGGAGACAACACATGGCCACCATGTTCTACGACGACGACGCCGATCTGTCGATCATTCAGGGCCGGACGGTCGCGGTCATCGGCTTCGGATCCCAGGGCCACGCCCACGCGCTGAACCTGCGTGATTCGGGCGTCGACGTGCGCATCGGCCTGCCCGAGGGCAGCACGTCGCGGGCCAAGGCCGAGGCCCAGGGCCTGCGGGTGCTGACCCCCGCCGAGGCGACCGCGGAGGCCGACCTCATCATGATCCTGGCTCCCGACCAGCATCAGCGGAAGCTCTACGCCGAGTCGATCGAGCCGAACCTCCAGGAGGGCGACGCGCTGTTCTTCGCCCACGGGTTCAACATCCGCTTCGGCTACATCAAGCCCCCGGCAGGTGTCGACGTGTGCATGGTCGCCCCGAAGGGTCCGGGCCACCTGGTGCGTCGCGAGTACGCCGATGGCCGCGGCGTCCCGGTGATCGTCGCCGTCGAACAGGACGCCTCCGGCGGGGCGTGGCCGCTGGCGCTCAGCTACGCCAAGGGCATCGGCGGCCTGCGGGCCGGTGGCATCAAGACCACCTTCACCGAAGAGACCGAGACCGACCTGTTCGGCGAGCAGGCCGTCCTGTGCGGCGGCATGTCCGCCCTCGTCGAGGCCGGCTTCGAGACGCTCGTGTCGGCCGGCTATCAGCCCGAGGTCGCCTACTTCGAGTGCCTGCACGAACTCAAGCTGATCGTCGACCTCATGTACGAGGGTGGCATCGCCAAGCAGCGGTGGAGCATCTCCGACACCGCTGAGTTCGGTGACTACGTGTCGGGACCGCGGATCATCGACCAGCACGTCAAGGACTCCATGCGGGCGGTGCTCGCCGACATCCAGTCCGGTGCCTTCGCCCAGCGGTTCATCGACGACCAGGACGCCGGCGCGCCCGAGTTCAAGCGGTTGCGCGCCCAGGGCGAGCAGCACCCGATCGAGGCCACCGGTCGGGAACTGCGCAAGCTCATGTCGTGGGTGAAGTCGAGCGACACCGACTACGTCGAGGGCACGGCGTCTCGCTGAGCCAGGACCTGAGACGACGGGCCTCCGGAGCGATCCGGGGGCCCGTCGCGGTTCCCCGGGCCGGCACCATGGCCCCCCTGGCGGGCGCGGCAGGTCCCCGGAATTGACCTCACCTGCCACGCCCCCGCCCTCCCAGTCGGGCGATGGCGCGTCGGGCCGATATCGCCGAACCCGGCGTCAGGACTTCACGACGACGTCGGCGTCCTGCTGCGGCAGTTCGACCCAGGTCTGTCCCGGGGCGATGCGCAGCGGCCTGCCGTCGGAGCAGGTGAAGCGGAACAACGCGTCGACGCCCGCCTTCTTCCAGGTGCCCGTGACGTAGCGGCCGCCGTGCGCGTAGTGGAAGCGGCCCGAGGCGTTGGTGATCTCGACCACCGGGTCGGTGCCACCGGTGCCCGACCAGATCTTGGCCATCCGCCACCGGGCGCGGATCACCAGCACGTTGTCGGCGACGATTCGGACGCCGTTGGCGGTGACGTGATGTCCCCAGGGTTCGTTGCGGAGGTACTTGCGACTGCCCTTGTCGTAGTCGTAGCTCATGTCGTAGCTGTGGCCGGAACCATAGGGGATCGCGACCGAGGATGCCGCCTTGGCGCCCGAGGCGGTCGACACCTCGGCGTCGGTGGGCGCGAACGGCAGGTACCGCTGTGGGGGTTTTGTCAGGTGTGTGGCGAGCCGGGCCAGTTGGGCGGGATGGGCGACGACGGCCTTGTCGTAGTAGTACTTGCCGCCGATCTGGTAGACGCGGCTCGAGTCGATGCTGTAGGCGCCGGTGCCGAGCATCGCGAGGTAGGGCTTGTCCTCGATGGTGTCGGCGTAGTGGTGGAGGTAGTTCGTCACCCATTGCATGGCCCCGGTGTTCGCGAACACCGGCCGCATCGGGGAGAGCAACGGAATGTCGACCGGGCGGACCGATCGGATCGGATTGACTCCGGCCGGGAACCTGCTGTGGAAGACCGCGCACAGGCGGGTGTACGAGGGCCCGTTGGGTTCGACGAACACGATGTCGGCCGCGTCGATGCCGAGTTGGGGATACTCGCGCTGCAGGTTGGGCACCTTGACGGCCACGGCCGGATGATTGAACCTGGCCGGGTCGGACACCAGGGTGCCGGTGAGGGGGGCTCGGGGCCGTGTGTCGGCGCTCGGCGTCGGGGCGGCCGACGACGCACGCGGGGTCGCACTGGTCGGCCCCGGGGTCGTGGTGCCCGACGCCGGAGGGCTCGACCGACTCGTGTCCGGCGACCCGGTGCAGCCGGTGGCGGCCAGCCCGGCCAGTCCGAACGACCCGGAGATGAGCGTGCGGCGAGTCAGCCGATCCATGGTGTCCCCCTCGTCCGCACGCATCCTAGGGGCGCGGCGGCCCAGCCGCCGGGGGTTGCCCCGGTCAGCCGAGGCGCGCGGCGATCCGGTCGCCCACCACGCTGGTGGGGGCCTTGCTGCCGGCCCGCTCGGCGATGTCCTGCTCCACGGCCCGCTCGATCCGGCGAGCGTCCGCCTCGCGCCCGAGGTGATCGAGCAGCAGCGCCATGGAGCTGATCGCGGCCGTCGGGTCGGCGATCTGCCTGCCCGCGATGTCGGGTGCCGAGCCGTGCACCGGCTCGAACATCGACGGGAACTCGCGGCTGGGGTTGATGTTGGCGCTCGCGGCGAGCCCGATGCCGCCTGTCACGGCGGCCGCGAGGTCGGTGACGATGTCGCCGAACAGGTTGTCGGTCACGATGACATCGAACTGGCTGGGGTCGACGACCATCGCGATCATGGCGGCGTCGATGTGCAGATAGTTGGTGTTCACCTCGGGGTATTCCCGACCCACCTCGGTGAAGACCCGGTTCCACAGCCGACCCGCGTTCACCAGCACGTTGTGCTTGTGCAGCAGGGTCAGCTTGCGACGCCGGCGCATCGCCCGCTCGTAGGCGTCACGCACAACCCGCTCGACCCCGTAGGCGGTGTTGACGCTGACCTCGGTGGCCAGCTCGTGCGGGGTACCGGTGCGCACGGTGCCGCCGTTGCCGCAGTAGAGGCCCTCGGTGCCCTCGCGGACGACGACGAAGTCGATCTGCCTGCCCGCCACGACCGAGTCGGCCAGGGGAGTGGGCACGCCCGGGTAGAGCTTGCTCGGCCGCAGGTTCACCGCGTGGTCGAAGGCGAACCTCAGCTTGAGCAGCAGCCCCCGCTCGAGCAGGCCGCTCGGGATCTCCGCGGATCCGGGCGCGGCTCCCACCGCTCCGAGCACGATGGCATCGGCGGTGGCGAGTTCGTCGAGCACCGAGTCGGGCAGCACCTCGCCCGTGCGCAACCAGCGCTCCGCTCCGAGGTCGTAGTCGACGAACGAGAACGTGTTCTCCCCGACGGTGGCCCGCAGCACCTTCAGCGCCTCGGCGGTGACCTCGGGACCGATGCCGTCGCCGCCGATGACGGCGATGGTGGGCGTGGTGGACGGGGTCGGGGTGGGGGTCACGTCAGAGCTCATGGCCAGCAGAATAGGGGAGCCGGATGCCGGGTCCCGGACGCGGCCATGCCGACGGACGCCCGCGTCCGGGCCCATCCACCGCTCGGTGGCAGCTTCCGGATGCCGAGATCCGTCCTGTCGCCGGCGTCCACGAAGAAAGCCCTGAATGCCGATCCGGAGGCGCAGAATTCGTCGGGGAAACTCGCCCCTTGCGTAATTGCGGCCCGGAGCTAAGCTCCTTGTGAACGTTAACACTCATCCGGGCGGCATCGCGATCCCTCCCCCAGGGCCGCAGGTGGGCGCACCGGCCGAAGCAAGGAGGCTGGGTCATGAGTAATGTCGCAGGTCACGGGGATTTGGGTGGACGGTCCGACGGATCGGGCGAGGTCGAGCGGGCTGTCATGGAACCATCCCGTCGACGTGTGCTGAGGACAGCCGGCATCGCGGCCGCCGTCCCGGTGCTGGGCACCGTGCTCGCCGCGTGCGGCGCGAACACCTCGAACGCGTCGAACCCCACGGGAACATCGACCTCCGGATTCTCCCAGGGGAAGGATCCCTGGCCGCAACACCCCACCTACAAGTTCGCCTTCATCAACCACGTGACCACCAACCCCTTCTTCACGCCCACCCGGTACGGCATCGAGGACGCGTGCGACCTGCTCGGGTGCACCTATTCCTGGACGGGCTCCACGAACTCGGTGCCGAGCGACATGGTGACCGCGATGAACACGGCGATCGCGGCCAATGTCGACGGGATCGCGGTGGCGGTGATCGACAACAAGGCCTTCGTCGGGCCGATCAACAGCGCGCTCGCCAAGGGCATCCCCGTCGTCGCCTACAACGCCGACGCCACTCAGAACCTGCAGAACAACCACTATCTGTCCTACGTCGGCCAGGACAACTACGTGGCGGGCCAGAAGTTGGCCCAGCGGTTGCTGTCCGACGGTGCTGTCAAGAGCGGTGACCTGGTGGGCGGCATGATCGCCACGCCGGGCACCCTGAACATCCAGCCCCGTCTCGACGGAATCATCTCGGTGCTCAAGCCGGCCGGGGTGAACGTCGCCACGGTCGCCACCGGGGCACTGCTGACCCAGGAGTTCACCGCCGTCGACGCGTGGTATCAGGGCCACACGAGCGCGAAGTTCATGGTCGCCGTTGACGACGGCAGTTCGGAGGCGGTGGCCGACGCCATCAAGAAGTACAGCCTCAAGGGCAAGGTCGGCGGAGCCGGATGGGACGTTTCGACCCCGGTGCTCAACGGGCTCAAGGACGGGTCGCTGCTCTACACGATCGACCAGCAGGCCTACCTGCAGGGCTTCGTCCCGGTGGTGCAGTTGTTCATGTACAACATCTCGGGCGGCCTGATGCTGCCCTGCGACACCGACACCGGCCTCACCATCGTCACCCAGAGCACGGTCGATCCCTATCTGTCGAAGCAGACCCGCTTCGAGGGATCCAGTAACAGCGAGAAGATCCTGAGCCGCCCGGCGAAGATCACGGTGTGACATGACGAGTCGACGCTCTGAAACCACTCTGGAGCCCGCCGCAGACCCTCACGGCTCCCAAGGCGCCGCGCCCGATGTCGTGAGGGGGTCACGCTGGAATTGGCGCACCGTCGTCGAACGGCAGGAATTCGCGGTGTTCATCGTCGCGGTGATCCTGTTCGTCTACTTCGGCGCGAGCTCGCCGCAGTTCCTCACCGAATTCAACATCGTCACTCTGGTCGACTTCATTGCGCCTGTCGCGGTGATCAGCTTCGGTGAGGTGATGCTCCTGACGTTGGGAGAGATGGACCTGTCCGCCGGCACGATCTTCATCTTCATGCCGTTCGTCACCCAGGCGCTGTTCAGCGCCGGGGTGCCGCTGTTGCTCGCGATCCTCATCACCCTGGTCGTGGGCGCCCTGATCGGGGTCGTCAACGGACTGATCGTGGTGGTGTTCGGACTGCCGTCGTTCATCACGACCCTCGGCACGCTGTTCGCGCTCGACGGCATCATGCTGGTCGTCACGAACGCCAATGAGGCGACGATGCCGACCAGTGGGACAACGGTCGAGAAGATCTTCGGGCTGGGCCGATGGTCGGAGATCCTCTGGGCCCTGGCGATGCTGATCGTCATGTACCTGATCCTTCACCGCAGCCGGATGGGCCTGCACATCACCGCCACCGGCGGCAACCGCACCGGTGCCGCCGAGGCCGGCATCCCGGTGAAGAGGGTGATCGTGTGGGCGTTCGTCATGTCGGGCGTCCTGGCCACCCTGATCGGCATCATCGACGCCACCCGGGTCGGAACCATCGATCCCGGCGATCCC
>JAJXWF010000075.1 GCA_021781735.1 Actinomycetes bacterium | reverse complement strand
GATCGGTACGCCGCGGCGAGCACCCGCCCCCTCGGCCGCTGCCGCCAGGACCATGGCCGCCGCCAGGCCCAGAGGACCGGTGCACTCGGCCCCGAGAGGGGTGTCGCCGGCTTGCGTCGTGAGATGACAGACGGTCGCGCGCACGAGGTGCTCGATCCGCGCCTGGTCGTGGCGGAACTCGACAACCCGCGCGAGGGCGTAGACCGCATCCGACAACCGGTTCAGGTATCGGATGACCTCCCGGCGCGGGGCCACCGGGCCTTCCAGGGCCAGCAACCGGCGCTCGGCCCGGCGCACGACGGTTCGCGCGAGGTGCAGGGCGGCGGACACGGGCTCCCGACCCGGGACGACGAAGGCGTGCGGAGGCCCGGTCACCGCGAGGCAGTCGTCGATGAGGTGTTCAAGGGTGAGGACGTCGGCGTCGTCCACGGCGCCCGCCAGGATCGCGCGCCCGCGCTGGTCGCTCGCGACCTCGGCGCCGACGACGAACAGCTTCACTTGGATGGCGCGGAGCTGCTCGACCAGCCAATCGTCCGACGACAGCGCCTTGGCGACCCCGATGGCCGAGTTCGCCTCGTCGATCGTGCCGTAGGCCTCGACCAGGGCGCTGGACTTCGCGAGTCGGGTGCCGCCGAACAGTCCGGTCTCCCCCTGATCGCCGGTGCGGGTGTACACGTTGGGCATCGCTCAGTCCGCCACCTCTAGAGTGTCGACGATGCCGACGATGGTGGCGTCGAACGGGCCCTGGGACCGGCCGGACGCCTGCCGGGCGGCGCTCCCGCTCGCCACGATGACAACTTCGCCACTGCCGGCGCCCACGTTGTCGATCGCGATCTCAACGCCCCCGATCTTGGCTCCGTGCTCGTCCAGGCGTTGTGTCAGCAGGAGCTTGCACCCCACGAGGTGTTCATCCTTCTGCGTGGAGACTACGGTTCCCACGACTTTGGCGAGGTACATGGCGTTACTCCTCCTCTCGCTCGACGGTGATGGCCCGCGCCCGCGCGGTGTCACGCGCCAGCGCGGTCACGATGGCGGACGCGTCGATCCGGAGGACCGTTCCCGGAGCCAGACGCTGGACCAGCCGCTGGCTGACGAGCCGCTCGCCGCATCGGACGATCGGGCCCGCGGCGATCGTCATCCCGGGCGGGCGCGCGCCCCTCGTCGACCCGGGGTCTCCGTTGCGCCAAGCCGCCCGGACCGCCTCCTCGATCTGCTGCACGTCGACCAGACGAACGCCGAACGAGCGCAGAGCCTGAAGGTTCGCCCGGAGTACTGCCCGAAAGGCCTCTGGAGTGTCCGGATACAGGGCGCGCTTCTCCTGGCTGTCGGGGGAGGCGGCCGTCGTCACGGCGATCACGGGGCGGTTGCTCAGCAGGAAGTCGGTGACGGCGCGGGTGACCGGCGTGTCATCGATTCCATGGGCGAGCTTGGCCGCGGTGTTGGCGCTGAGGGCCGCCACGATGAGCAGAGGATGGTCCGTGGGGGCGTCCGGTGCCGGCGCCCGGAGTCCGATCGCGCGGAGGCGGTCCTGATCGAGTCTCTCCCGGGCCGCCCCGGATTGCACGACGTCCAGAACCCAACCGTCGGCGACCAGTGCCTCGAGCTGGGGGAGTGCGATCTCGAAGCCCAGCTGCGCGCCGGAGAGGGCGACAAGCGCTCGCCGTGGAGTCGTGGACGCCCGTTCCGCCAGGAAGGCCTCCACGACGTCGCGCACGATCACCCGCAGGTGCTCGACGGTCATCATGGCATCCCCTCCGACGCCTTCATCGGGACGCCGAGCGGCGTCACGAACATCGGTTCGGCGAAGTGGTGCACCGGCAGCGACAGTCGCTCGGCGAACACGTCCGGGGCTGCTGGGAACGAACTCGACCCGCCGACCAGGTAGACGACGTCGACGCACTCGCCGGCGATGGCGGCTGCGGCGATCGTCGCCATCTTCTCCAGTGTCGGGCGGACTATCCCGAAGACTTCGGCCTCGTGGAGCGGGTCCTTCTTGTGGGCCTCGGCCCGGGCGTAGGAGACGCCGAGAGCACCGGCGAGCACCAGGTCGATGTGGTGGCCTCCCGTGGGTTCGTCGATCGAGTACACGACCTGTCCACCCCTCAGGACCGAGACGCCCGTCGTGCCGTGACCGATGTCGATGACCGCGCCGTCGGTGACCCCCAGCGTTCGGGCGGCGGCGACCGGCTCGTCCACGACCTCCTCCGGCTGGAGGCCGCAGGCCTCCAGCACGTTGGTGAAGATCTTGCGGGTCGCGGCCGATTGCCCGGGGGGGATCGAGACGCTGGCGCTCGCGAACCTGTGGCCGAGCCGCTGTTCGAGGTCCGCGCGAAGCTCCCGCACAGCTTGGACGGCCCCGGCCCAATCGACGACGATTCCGTCCCGGACGACGGTTGACTGCCGCCAGGAGCCCGCGACGGGCGCATTGTTCCCGTCAATGATCGCCAGGACGATGTTGGCCGTGCCGAGGTCGACACCCAGGCGAAGGCCGTGGCGGGTGTCGGAGCACCATCCGTCCCGGACCTGGGACGCGAACGTGCGGATCGAGTCCTCGGCACGGGTGATACCGCGGGGATCCATGTCAACCACCCCGCACCAGCTGCATCCGGTCACCGGTCTTCAGCCCCAGGGCGTTCGCCTCGTCCGAGTCCAGGTGCGTCTCGAAAACGTAGGAGTCCTTCACCCGCACCAGGAAGTGGTCGAGCGTGCCGCCGCGGGGAGCGTCGACGTGCAGGTTGACGCGTTCGCCGTCGCTCAGCCCGAGTCGTTGGGCATCCGCGGTGCTCATGTGGATGTGGCGTCCCGCGACGATGGCACCGTTCGGGAGGTGGATCCGGCCCGCCGGTCCCTCCAGATCGACGGGAGCCGCGCCGTCCAGAGTGCCGGAATCCAGCACGGGTGCGTCGATTCCGAGAGCCCGGGCGTCGGTGAAGCTCAACTCGACCTGAGAGCAGTGCCGGAACGGGCCCATGACCCGCACATTCGCGAAGTGCCCGCGCGGTCCGCTCACGGTGACGCGCTCGGCGGCCGCGAACTCGCCTCGCTGCCGGACCGGTCGATAGACGGTCATGTCGGCCCGACCGAAGAGCTCCCGGAAGTGCTCACCGGTCAGGTGGACGTGACGGTGTGACACGCCGACCACGACCGAGGAGCCGTCGACGCCGAGAGCCTTCGAGATCACGCGCCGCGTGATCTCGGCGATCAACCTCGCCTCTGTCGTGGGGCTCACGTCAGGCCTTGGCCGGCCGCGGGAGCAGCGACTCCACGTCGGCATGGGGCCGCGGGATCACGTGCTTGGACACGAGCTCGCCGACAGCGGCGGCCGCGGCGGCACCGGCAGCGACCGCGGCGCTGACCGCGCCGACATCACCACGGACCATGACCGTCACGAGCCCGGAGCCGATCTTCTCGGAACCGAGCAGCCTGACGTTCGCGGACTTGGTCATCGCGTCTGCGGCCTCGATCGCGGCCACGAGACCCCTCGTCTCCACGAGGCCCAGGGCTTCACTCATTTCTCCTCCTTGTTGTTGGACTGCTCATCGGTCCGCGCGTGCGGGGATGGTGTCGGCCTGCTGCGGGGCTTCCTCGTGGGCGTCGCCCGGGTGGGCGTTGGGGCGCCCCCCGCGACAGGGGGCGACGTTGCGGCATCGGGCACTGCGGGCACCGGGACGGCGCTCCTCCTGGCAACAACCTGTGCCGGGCTCGCGGCCGGCGTCGCCCCCGACCGGATGAGGGGCACGAGCTGCGGGTCGGGACGAGGGATCACCCGGGTTGACACGACCCGGTTGATCCTCGACGCCGCAGCGGCGGCCGCCGCCACGGCCGCGTTCGCGGCGCCGACCCGTCCGAGCAGCTTGATCGTGACCATGCCCATGCCGCGGGTGAGTTCGTAGCCGACAAGACTGACGTCGGCAGCCTTGCAGGCGACGTCGGCCGCCTCGATGGCGGCCGTGAGACCGACCACCTCGATGAGCCCGAGGGCTTGCTGTTCCATGGCTCCTCCACCTCAGGACGTGCGTCGGATCGGGACTAGGGGTATCCGCTTGACGAGCCGTGCCGCGTTGGCTCCGAGGATCCGGTCGCGCTCGGCGCTCTCGTTGAGGAGCCCGACGATGTACGGCCGACTCTCGGGCAGCTTGTCGGTGGTGATGACCACATAGTCGAGGCTGACGCCGACGCCGACGCCTACGCGCGAGGTCATCCCCGCGCTGGCCGCCAACTCCAGCGGGTTCAGGTTGTCGGATGTGGCCAGGCGCACGGGAACGCCTTGTTCCTCGATCCCGAGGAGCAACTCCCTCAACCGAGCCGGCTCGATCGTCCGGTGCGCCAGGAGGATGATGGCGGGACGCTCGGACCCGGTCATGTCAGCCTGCCCTGGGAGAGGATGAGTCCTGTCGCCACCGCATTGCGTGGCCCCTCAACCCCGCGAACGTTGGCTCGTCCGGCCACCACCCGGAAGTCGGCGAGCGACTTGGTCACCAACTGGGGTATTTCGAAGTCGAGTGCCGAGCCGCCGACGAGGACGACGAAGTCGATGTCGCGCACATTCTTGGTGGGGCTGACGCTGCGCAGCGCGCGCAGGGCGTTGGTGACGAAGACCCGTTTCTTGGCGCGGGTCCGGACCTGTCGGATCAGATCGAGAGATGCCCTGATGTCGAGGGGTACCATCCCCTCCGGCTTCAGCACCACGACCCGTGCATAGGTCTCGGGTGGGAGTGGACGGTCGAAGAACTCGACCGTGCCGTCCTCATGCCGGATGTTGAAGAGGGTCTCCACCCGCGCCAGCGGATAGCGCTTGATGTCCTCGGCGGTGTCCCAGTTGTCCACCCCGAGTTCCGACTGGATCATCAGCGTGACCATGTTTCCCGCGCCGGCGAGGTGGATGGACGTACCCGAGCCGTCGGGACGCCGGAACGACGCGTCGGTCGAGCCGGCACCCATGTCGAGGATCGCGACGGGGACAGACGACCCCGGCGTCGTCAGGGCGCCGAGGATGGCCATGTCGGCCTCGACCCCGCCAACTTCGACGGGGATCGCGAGTTCGCGGTGCAGTTCGTGGGCTAGTTCTTCCATTTGCAGGCGGTGCGCCTTCACCATCACGGCGATACCGACCGCCGCCTCCATCGCGAACTCGCTGGCAAGGCCCCCGGCGACTTCCCGGGGCACCTCAGTGTCGACGGCGAGAAGGTCGGTGATCCGCACCTTGGCGGGTTCCTGGTCGGTCAGCCGCCCCATCACGACCCGGACCTTCTCCATCATCCCGCCGACATTCGTTCCGGCCTCGCCCCGGATGTCGACGATGTCGCTGACGGTGCTGCGCGCGGTCATGATGGCCTCCGCCCCGTCGTCCACGTCGATGACTGCCGACTTGAGCGGCCCCTCGAAGGTGAGAGTGCCTGCAGGGATCCGGCGTTCGGTGACATCGCCCGCAGGTGTCTTGATCACGACCCCGGAACGGTTGCCGACCAGGGATCGTGCCAGGGGAACGACCAGCTTCGTTTCCTCGGGCGACAGTCCGAAGAGCGTCGCGATGCCGTAGGGGTTGGACAGGGTCTCGATGATCTTGCCCACCGGCGCAACCTCGACCGCGGCCCGCATCCCGATCGGGACCCTCTCGATGAGGCGGACCTCGTCGACGATGGGGATCTTGTGGTCGAGTCGGTTGTGCACGAGGACTCCGTCGTCACGCTGGAGGATCGCACCCGTGACGTCGAGACGTGGCCCCGCCGTGTTGATGGCGGCCGCGATCTGGTCGTGGTCGAAGCTGCGGTCGGCCACCACGATGTAGGCCCCTCCCGCCTCGACCGTAGCCAGGTCGGGCAGCAGAACGGTCGTGCCGACGCCGATTCCCAACCCTCCGGGCGTGGAGGGGTTGTGACCGATCATCGTCGATTCGGTGATGATCGTCTCGGTGATCGTCTCCATGGCGACGTCACCGATCACCGGGGCGGCCTCGTTGATCCGGATCAGTGACAGGTCCCGCAACTCCCGGCCTGCCGAGGACAGGGCCACCTGGAGCGCATGCACGACGCCGTGAACGTTCTGCCGCGTCCCCTTGATCCCGGTCGTGGGAATGATCGAGCTCGCGAGGAACACCGGAGTGGCGCCGGCCGTGTCAGCCAGCGCCACCTCGGTGGTGGCGTTCCCGATGTCGATCCCCGCGATCAGTCGCATGCCGCGTCCACCCGTCGCCCAGAGTCCGCTTCGGGTCACTCGCTCCGCTTGAGCCGGCCACGCTGCTCGTACACGTCGGCGGCCTCGCGGACGAACTGGGCGGCCATGACGCAGCCGTAGTTCTTGTCGAGGTCATCCGCGATGTCGTACAGGTCCTGTTTCGTGGACCGGTAGGGCCGCAGGGCGTTGTAGATGCCCAGCAGCTTGTCATCGGGGACGACGATGAGTTCAGACGCGCGGCGCAGGTTGCGGGCGAGGGTCTCGCGGCCCACCGAATCCGCGACCTGGGCCTGCATGACGAGCGTCTCCTTCGCGATGCGCAGGTCGTCCGGACGCAATTCACCCGACTTGACCTTCGCGAGGGTGATGTCGGCGAAGGCCTTACCGGTTGAGGTGCGGATCCTGTCGCCTGCCTTCTCGCTCAGCGGGTACTGGGCGGCCGTGATCCCCCCGCCGGCGGGCGGGACACTCGCCGGAGGCTTGTCGAACGTCACCTGGTCCTTGCCGAGTTCCTTCATGACCTCGGCCATGATCGTCCGGATCAGCTGTTCCTGGTCCATGCCGCTCTCCTAGCGCTGGTCGAGCCGCAGCTCGACGGTCTTCTTGTCGGGATCGCAGAGCTGTGTCTCCTTGATGTGCCACAGGGCCGCGATCGCCTGGAACTTCGGCCGGGCCATCTGGTCGTTGCGCACGGGGACGGGACTGGGCTGTTCACCCTTGGCGTACTTGCCGGCGTTCTTCCCGATCGCCCGGAAGGTCTCGAGGTCGATCAGCGGCGATTGGCTGAACAACTCCAGATTGGACAGCGGCGGCAGGTCGCGCTGATGGATGACGGTCGTGCCACGGGACTGGATCCCGATACCGATTCCGGACCCCGACAGCCGTGCGGCTTCGTGGGCGATGAACCCCACGTCGGCCGTGGCGTAGGAGCGGACGAACCGATACGTGAGCCCCTCCTCCTCGAGCCCCGCGCAGACCTCTCGGATCACCTGGTTCAAGGGGATGCCGATGATCGTCGCCTGTTGCTTCGTCCCGAAGGCGGGGCTCAACCCGATCACCACCTCCTCGGGCCTGGTGCCGCGTGAGGCGGTGCCTACCTCGGTGAACGACAGTTCCCCGGGGGGGATCGAGGCGCCGGCGGCCGGTGTTGCCGACCCGCCCGGGGCGGCGCCGAACTCGCGCATCACCTCGGCGATGATGCTCTGGATGGTCTTCTCGTCGATTGGCATGGCAACCACCTCAGATGCTCTCAGGGCTGACGGCCTGACGGATGTTCTTCAGTAGTGCCCAGCGCTCGTCGGAGATCTGGTAACCCGTCTGTGGGCCCGCGTAATCGTTCGGCTCGTTCACGGCCGATATCACATGGAAGTCGGAGTCGAAGATGGCCGACGTCTGCAGGTAGTCGCCTGCGGTGCGCTGTTTGAGCAGCGTGACGATCGAGGTGGCGACGTCCTCGAAGCCGGCCCGGCTGAGCGCCTTGGCGACGTCGGCACCGGTGATCTCCCGCTTCAGCATCTCGCCGGCCGCCTTGAGATCCTCGACCATGTTGCGCGGCGGCATGTCCTGCGAGCCATGCGCGTAGGTTGCCGCCTCGACCTCGGCATCGGTGATGTCGGTCAGCCCGAGTTCCCGGAATACGGCCTGAAGCGCCCGCGCCGCCTTGTTGCGGACGGCCACCGCGGCGTCCTCCTGGATGGGGATCAGTCCGCCGTCGATCTTGAGATCGCGCTGGATGATGTTCCAGTCGTCGAAGTCGTCGGCGTCCCAGTTGGATCCGGCGAACAGGTTGTCGTAGTTCGGAACCGCGCCGTAGCCCGAGCAGATGAAATCCGTCCCTGGTACGAACTGCATGAGCGAACGAGCGACGCGTCGCAGGTCGGAGTGGGTGAACGTCTGATCGTTCGATGACGCGCACTCGAGGTCGAGCATCATCGCGATGAGGTTCTCGGCGAGGATCGCCCGGATTCCTCCGGGCACCGCCGCCGGCACGCCGACGCAACTGACCGAGCCGTTCTGCGTCCCCTGGGACCCCGCTGCCTTGGTCACATACTGGCAGCGCGCCTCGAGGTAAAGCATGGACTTGCCTTCGGCATAACCCATCTGGACCTCGGACCCGGTGCCGGAGGTGAACCGCATCTTGAGCCCGCGCGAGGCGTAGCAGGAGGCCAGGAACGCCTTCGACCACGGTGTGTCGTCACCGTCCATGAAGACGGCCTCGGTGCCGTAGACGGAGACCGTCTCGGCGTAGGCGGTGAGTCCCCGCATGCCCAACTGGAGCTCGGTCGCCTCCTCGACGGCGCATTGGGTGAGGACGCCCGGGCGCCCCACTTGGGATCCGACAAGGATCGACAGCGCATTGAAGGGCGCGATCCGAGCGACGCCGACGGTGGTCTCCACCTCGGCGAACCCTCGAAGGGCCGCCTCGGCGGCATCGGCCGCGAGCTGGACCGGGTTGTCCTTCACATTGGTGACGTGGGCCTGATTGGCCGGCGACTTGCGGGCACGCATCTTGGTGACGGCCATCATCATCTCGAGGACGGTCATCCGTCCCACCACCTCGGTGATCTTGGCCGGCGTCATCGCCGTGGTGAGCTTGACCACCTCGGAGCGTGCCACGTTGATGTCGACAAGCATCCGCGCGAGCTGGAGCGAATCCATGGCGCAGACCTGCTCCGCGTTCTCCAGGCGGATTCCATAGTCGGCGATGAACGTGTCGAGCATGTCGAACTGGCTGCGCAACTTGCCGTCGAGTTCGACGACCACGCCGTCCTTGACCTTGATTGAGGGAGCGGGATCGTTCGGGCTCTCCATGGCGATGAAGCCCACCTCGGGCCACTCAGTGACGAACCCGTCCTGGTTCACCGGCCGTGCGGCCAGTGCCTCAAATCTCTTCGACTTCATGGGACTCCCCGCTCAGATGTACGGCGTGGTGACGGACGTGGGCTCGGCTCCGAGGGCGCCGAGCAGGGATCGGCCGACGTCCCGCGCCGCGATGATCGCCTGGCGAACCGCACCCGAGTCGCCGCTGAAGGTCGAGATGACCTCGTTCGAGAAGCTGGTGCCCTTGGCCGGGCTGGAGTAGCCGACCACGTCGATGGTGGCCGCCTTCACCGCGGTGTCGGCCAGCACGACGCCGATCGCGGCGGGAGCTCCGACGGTGATGCCGAACGCCTTGCCCAGCGGTGCGCCGAACACCTTGTTCAGGACGTAGCTGGCCCGGGCCGTGTACTGGAACTCCAGGTGGCCGGCGTCGTTGGCGTACACGTCGCCGAAGGTCCGGTCCAGTTCCGACAACGTGACCTCGACCGCGCGTCGGGCGTCGGAGACGTCCTCGGCGCCGAAGATGATCAGGCACCCGTGCCCTGCACCACCCTTGGTGTCGCGGGGAAGCTCAACCGTCACGACCTCGCAGTTGGTGGCCTTGACGGCCTCGTCGGCTGCGAAGATCTGCGGACCTGCACCGGTACGGTCGCCGACGATGCCGATCGACTTGAACTTTTTGTCGATGTTCATCAGTCCGTGGAGTTGTGGATCGACGTTCGCGATGACGAGCCCGATGGAATCGCCGAGTGCGTTCGTTCCGACGAATTCGGTGAGATTTGGTTTGGCGCCGGCGGCCGTTGGAGCGTCCGAGGCGGAGACACGCTTCATCACCTCGGCCAGGATCTTGTCGACCATCTGTTCGTTGGCCATGTCATTCACCGACGCTGGTGCGGGTGGGGAGGAGCATCTCGACGTCCGCGTGTGGACGCGGGATCACGTGCACGGACACGAGTTCTCCAACGTTCTGAGCGGCAACCGCCCCGGCGTCGGTCGCGGCCTTGACCGCGCCGACATCGCCACGGACCATGATGGTCACGAGACCCGAGCCGACCTTGGTACTTCCGATGAGCTGGACGTTGGCAGACTTGACCATGGCGTCGGCAGCTTCCACAGCCGCGACGAACCCCTTGGTCTCCACCATTCCCAGGGCTTCTTGCATGAGGACACCTCGTTCCAAAAGACGGGATGAGGTCACGTTGCCTGATGGGGGGGTCAAAAGGCGATACAGAGGTCGTTCGGGCGCTGGCACGGTTGCCGGCGTCTGGACCATACGGGTTCGGTGAATGTGTGAAACCACACGAGCGAAATGCAGCCGGTCACCGCACAGATGTGTAAGTGGACGCGGCCCGTCGCGCGCCGTGGCGGGACGGGCCGATGATTCACGCCTCTGGGTTCGCCACGCGTTGCCCCTGTCGCGATCGCCTTCGGGTCGCTGCACGCGAACATTGCCGACCGCCTCCTTCTGCACCGGATTCCGAACGGTCGAAATGTGTACGACGGTGATTGCGACCCATCACCACGCCATCACTTTCTCACCTTGACCCTCATTCCGGTCGTCGGTGGACCACTGCGACTTAGGATGTGTCAGGTCCGCCCTGAACTCGCGCAAGCGGCCCTTCGCCGTGGCCGCCCGACGCCGAGCCCCCGGCGGCACCGCGAGCCGGCCCCCACGGCTGACCCGCTCGACGAGGAGGTCGAGTGTGGACGGACTGGATATTCGAGACCTGATTGATCTGCCACGACTCCAGCGGATTCAGGACCGCCTGGCGCAGGCCACGGGATTCGCCATGATCTCGGTGGATTACCGGGGCATCCCGGTCACGTCACCGTCCAACTTCACCCCCTTCTGCGCGGCCATTCGGCACAAGCCTGAGAGACGCCTCGAGTGCTTCCGCTGTGACGCCCATGGGGGCCTCCAATCGGCGATCGAGGGCAAGCCGTACTTCTACTACTGCCATACAGGCCTGGTCGATTTCTCGGTGCCGATTATGTTGGGGAGTCAATACCTGGGCGCATGGTTGTGCGGCCAGGTGAAGCCCACCGACTCCACGGTCGTACTCCAGCGGATCGGAGCCTCCGACGAGTCGTGGCGCGCGGACACGGAGCTGATGAGTCTGTACGAGCAGATCCACCGAGTCGACCTGGGTCGTCTGTACAGCCTGGCGGATGCGTTGTTCGAGGTGGCGAGCTACCTCGTGCAGAAGGAGTACCTCAACACCGTTCGCTCCGCGCACCAGGAGGATCAACTTCGTGCCCTCAGGGAACCCGAACCGGAGGCGTTCGTACCCGAGTTGCACCTCGTCCCCGATCCCGTCACGGGGAACTCTCCGCATCCAGAATTCTCCCGCCTCGAAATGGTCGACGCCGATGCGATCGAGATACCGCGATTCCGGTCGGACGAGGCGGGGGACCGGCCGACTTCGGGGTCCGGGCAACCGAACCCCAGCTTCAGCTTCACCGAACTCGCCCAGTCCGTCGACGATCGCGACCTGGTCGCGGCGATCAGCGTGGTGGAGGCGTTCCTGGACCAGGTCTTCCAGCGCGGGGGCAAGTTCGTGGGCCGTCTTCGCCTGGCCGAGGTCGAGAACAACATCGTGCTGCTCGCCCAGGAGACCTCATCGCACGTGGGCCTGCTCCTGCACGAGCAGGTGATGAGGCAGCGCTCGCAACAACACGGACAACGTTCGCGCTACGACTGGCAGACATACCTCGAGGGCTTGCTGTTCACACTGTTCGATGCGACGGAAGAGGTCACGGCGCCTCACCCCCGCAACATCACCGACCTCCTCAACCACATCGAACGCAATGTGACGCGCACGATGACCCTGACCATGGCCGCAGACTTCATGGGTCTTTCGCCCTCCCACTTGTCGCGTGTGTTCAAGGCGCACACCGGCGTCTGCTTCATCGACTATGTGACCAACCGGCGGATCGAGCGCGCCAAGACGATGCTGAAACGCACCGACATCCCCGTACTGCGCATCGCGAACTCGCTCAACTTCCAGCCGGTCAACTACTTCTCCCGGGTGTTCAAGAAGCAGACCGGGCTGACCCCCAGCGAGTTCCGGCGCCGCTACACCGAGCACCAGCAGAGCGCGTGAGCGCCCGTCCGCCCACAACCGTCACCACCAACCACGAGCACGAGGAATCCATCATGAGCCCAGTGAACGCCGAGGACTTCCAGCTCCGCGCCTTCTGCCACCTCGACCGCATGCAGCCGCAGTTCGCCGCCTTCGTGGGCTCCATCACCCAGGGCGATCCGCCCGTCGAGGGAATGTCGAGCCTTTATGTGGAGATGGCCCCGGGCAACTGGGTGTTCCGGATCGTCGACAAGGTGGTCAAGGCGACGAACGTCCGCCCTGGGACTCAGATCGTCGAGCGCCAGTTCGGCATGTTCGAGGTGCACTCGATGTCACAGGCCGACGTGCTCGTGGCCGGCGACGAGGTGCTGGGTGAACTGGGTCTTCCGGTCACGGCCCGCATCAAGCCGTCGGTGGCCTCGGAACAGGTCATCACCCGGATCAACCCCTATCAGGCGCAACTGCTCAACCGGTTCACCCGCGGCACGATGCTGGTCGCGGGGCAGACGCTCCTGGTGATGGAGGTGGAGCCCGCGGCCTACATCACCTTCGCAGCCAACGAGGCCGAGAAGGCAGCGCCGGTATTCCTGAACCACTTCTCGTCGGTCGGTGTCTATGGACGACTGTGGATGTCGGGCACCGAATCCGACATCCTGGGCGCACGCAACGCGGCGATGGCCGCCATCGCGAGTATCGAAGGACGCTGAGGCCACCGGACGCGGCGTCGCCCGGCTCCCGCCGATCAGCCGCCGCGCGGGGGCGTCCCTCACCGCCGACGGCCCCCTGGTCATCGAATCCAGACCAGGGGGCCGTCCAGCACTCGTGGGGACCAGGCTCGGCGGGCACGATCGTCCGAGGATCGGCGCTGATCTCGCGTGGCCCACTCCCGCCGCGGGGATGGGCTCCGAATTCCTGGCGCCTTGTGGCGTCCGCCGACATCGGCGAGGATGCAAGGGTCCACAGGAAGGGGATGGAGCGATGAGCGATCATACCTACGGGGTCAGCGAGATCGTCGGAACCTCGACCGAGTCGATCGAGGACGCGGTGTGCGGAGCGGTCGACCGCGCGAGCAGAACCGTCCGCAACCTCGACTGGTTCGAGGTCACGGGAGTTCGCGGCCACATCGAGGACGGTCACGTGGCCCACTACCAGGTGACCATCAAGCTCGGCTTCCGGATCGACCCGACCGGGGACTCCCAGGAGGCGGCAGGTCCTCGCTGACGGTGCGATCAGGCAACCGGTCGACCTCGTTCCCGTGCGGCTCAGGATCGGGGGCGATCGCCCCCCGAAAGCAAGCCCTGCCGCCTCCACTGAGCGCAGGCTAGGTCGCCGCGAGCGTCCACAGCACCGCATCGACCTGGGCTCCCCGGATCTGCAGGAGATTCGGGCGTGGGACGGCCGGGGTTGCGGGAACTCGGCCGGTCGCCTGCAGATTGGGAGGATCCCGTTGCCGGCTCAGGCTTGGACGCCTCGATCAGGCAGCCCTGCGCTTCACGCCGATCGCCCGCGCCGCACAGAACCCGCGGGGGTTCGCGTCGGAAATCGGACACGCAACACGCCACCGCGTACCCGAGGCGGCGGCGGCCCCGTGGTGAGCATGGGTTCACTCGGGCCGGCGGGCGCGTCGCGGTGCCGGCGCGGGTGGTTGGCGTCGCGGTTCGCGCGAGGTCGACCACTCCACCCGAACCATGGAGGCCTCGATCGCCACCATGGTGAGAATCAGCATCCAACCGGCCACGCCGGCGACACACCACCCCAGAGAAATTCCCTGGACGGGACTCGAGCCCGCATCGTAACCTGTCCGGGAATCCTCCCGATCCGGGCTCGAGACAGGTCCAATCGGCTGGGACGGCCGTTCTCCGGACCGCAGGCTCGACGGGCTTGGCACCTCGACAGGTGATAGTCCATCCGTGTCAGAT
>JAJXWF010000272.1 GCA_021781735.1 Actinomycetes bacterium | reverse complement strand
GTCCTCGCCTCCGTAGAGGGCCGCGAGCCCGGCTCCGTCGTGCCAGGCGGTCACCGCCATGCCCCAGGCATTGGTCTCGGTGTAGTCGCCACCCCACCGGTCGGGGTCGAAGGAGCCGGGATCGTGGCGCCACGCGCCGTCGGGTCGGCGTCCCTGGAAGAACCCGATCCGGGGGTCGAACATCCGCCGGTAGTGCAGGCCACGCTGGGTGAACCAGACGGCGTTCGCCGCGAATTCCTCGCGCCGCTCGGGAACGCCGAGATCGTCGGCGCGTCGGGCGAGGGACGCCGACCACCGGGCGATTGCGTCGTCGGTGATCGCGTTCTCGAGGCTCCAGCTCATGCCCTCACGGGTGGCGGTGCTCGTGAACCCGGAGAATCGGCTGGTGGCGATCCCCTTGCGCCCGGCCCACCGGTGGGGTGGCGGAACGCAGGCGTTGCGCAGCGCCGAATCGTAGCCGTTCACCTCGTCGAACCGCCGTTCCTGGGCGGCGGCGTCGGCGAACACGACGTCGGCGCCGGCGCCGGGCATCGAGTCGACGTAGCCGGGCGCGCTCCAGCGGGCTGTCCACCCGCCGTCGCGGAACTGTTGCACCGTGGCATCGACGAGCTGGTCGGCGAGCTCGGGGGTGAAGAAGCCGTAATGCGGCCAGGCGGTGCGGTAGGTGTCCCAGAACCCGTTGTTGACCACGAGCTGGCCGGCCACGATCGGGCTGCCGGTCGCGCGCGGGTCGGACGCCGCGTGCGCCCGGTGGAAGGGGCTCGCATACCGCCAATCGGGACTCCCGGCGGTGCCGGTGTTCTCGTGGGCGAGGTTGGGCCAGCAGTGCAGCCGGGCGAAGTGGGTGTACGCGGTGGCCCGCTGGTCGGCGGTGGCGTCGTCTCCGAGGTGCAGGCGTCCGAGCAGCGTGGTCCATTCGCGGGTGGCGTCGGCGAGCACGTCGTCGAAGCCGCGATCGCCGATCTCGAGGAGGAGGTTGCGCCGGGCCTGGTCGAGCGACAGATGCGACGCCGCGACCCGCAGCTCGAGCACCGACCGGTCGGTGTCGAGGGCGACCGTGCCGGCACAGGGGGCCGACCGCTTGAGGACGCGTCCCAGCACCGGGATCCGCAGGGCGCGACCGATCCCCGGGATCCGCGCCGCCCACCGGCGGGGCGCCGTGGCGACCACCCGGGCGGGGCCGAGTGTCTCGCCGTAATAGAAGGTCACCGGATCGGGGTGGAGCCTGCTGGGGTCGGGTTCGGGGTACACGACCGCTTCGAGCGCGACCCGGCCGTCGGACAGCGTCCGCGCCCAGGTCGTCGTGCCGGCGCGCTGGTCGACGAGCACGCCGTGGGCGCCGGGGGCGGCGCCGCGGAAGTCGAAGCGGAACAGCGCCGCGTGACTGGTCGGGGTGACCTCGGCGACCACGCCCGTCCCGAGGCGCACGCGGTAGTGGTGGACGCCGTCGCGCTCGTCGTCGTGGGAGAAGCCCATGGCGCGGCGGACCGGCTCGCCGAGCCAGGGCATGACGTGCAGCTGGCCGCGGTCGCCGATCCACGGGCTGGGGCAGTTCGAGAACGTCAACGCCTCGAGCCGGGGGCCGCCGTCGGGCGCCCACTGGTAGATCCAGCGACGCTCGCCGGCGTCGCTCATCGGCGTGACGAACGTGAAGCCGTGCGGAACGCAGGTGAGGGGCAGGGTGTTGCCCCGCGAGAATCCGGGCCGCGAGTGGGTGCCGCGGGTCATGTGCACCCACTGGAGCGGGTCGTCCGGGTCGGGGTCGGGGGGCCGGTGGTGGCCGGCGTCCTGGATGAATCCGGTCCCGCGGGCGCCGGGCGGTGCCACCAGTTCCAGGGTGTACTCCAGCCCCGAGACCTCGGAGAGGTCCAGGTCGATGAGGGTCCACTGGTCGGGCATCCAGCAGGGCAGCCCGCGCGGGACACCCGGGATCGGGTCGGTGGCCCCGCCGACCCGGTGGCCGTGCTGGTCGCGCGGGCGGTGCACGCCGGCGTCCGTGCGCAGCTGCCACGAGATGTCCGCCGCGCCGAAGTCTGGTGTGTCGTCGGTGACCGTGATCACCGGGAAGACCGCGATGCGTCGCGCCTCGCCGGGCGCCGCGCCGCGGCGGGGGCCGAGGGTGGCGACGCCCCCCCGGCCATCGAGGTCGTAGCGCCACACGGCCGGGCCGGGCAACACCCCGCTGCGCGCAGGGTCGGATGCGGGGTTGGCCGGGCCGTCGGCGGGGGTGAGGCGCACGGCGTCCGCGATGACGCCGGGGGAGATGGCCGACATCGCGTCCCCCTTCTTTCGGCTGCCTCCAGCCTAGTCAGACCATCCGACAAGGCGGCAGGGCCGCCCGGACGAACCGGACGGCCCCGCGCTGCGGATCCCCTGAGGTGTCAGATCGCGTAGTACAGATCGAACTCGTAAGGGTGCGGACGCTGACGGATCGCGTCGATCTCGGCGCGCTTCAGCTCGACCCAGGTCTCGATGAGGTCCTCGGTGAACACATCGCCCTGCAGCAGGAAGTCGTGGTCGGCCTCGAGTGCGCCGATCACCGCGTCCAGGGACGCCGGAACCTGAGCCACCTGGGCGTGCTCGTCCGGGGGAAGCTCGTAGAGGTCCTTGTCGATCGGGGCCGGCGGCTCGATCTTGTTCTGGATGCCGTCGAGACCGGCGAGCAGCATGGCCGCGAAGGCGAGGTACGGGTTGCTCGACGGGTCGGGGCAGCGGAACTCGACCCGCTTGGCCTTCGGGTTCGACCCGGTGATCGGGATGCGCATGCAGGCCGACCGGTTGCGCTGCGAGTAGACCAGGTTGACCGGGGCCTCGAAGCCGGGCACCAGGCGGTGGTAGGAGTTCACCGACGGGTTGGTGAACGCGAGCAGCGAGGGTGCGTGCTTGAGGATGCCGCCGATGTACCAGCGGGCGAGGTCGGACAGGCCGCCGTAGCCGTTCTCGTCGTAGAACAGCGGCTCGCCGCCGTTCCAGATCGAGCTGTGCACGTGCATGCCCGAGCCG
>JAJXWF010000271.1 GCA_021781735.1 Actinomycetes bacterium | reverse complement strand
GCTACGGCGCCGAGCCGCTGCCAGGTCGGCCGCGGACCCCTTGCCGCCCCGCCGCACACCCGTCCAGTTCGCGGCGACTCCGTCGACGCCACGCTCCTCGATCCCGGCGGCGCCCTTCGCCGCGGCCGCACCGGCGTCACCGCTGCCCGCGGCAACCCCGGGCCTGCGGACCAACCGGAGGAAGCACCGGAGGCACCGTGGGCGCACGCTCAAGACGGCCATCGCGCTCGTCGTCGTGCTCGTGGTCGGGTACGTGGGGTGGCTCGCGTACGTCCCCGCCTACGCCTGGTCGACGATGACACACGTCGGGGCGTTCCCGAGCGGCTCGCGTCCGGCGCCGCAACCCGGAACCGCGATCCTGCTGGTCGGCTCGGATGCCCGTCAGGGACTCACGGCGGCGCAGCGCAAGCAGTTGGGCACCGGATGGGACCTCGGGGCCCGCACCGACACGATGATGATCATGTACGTGCCGCCCAGCGGGCGCTCCGTGCTGCTGAGCCTGCCCCGGGATTCCTACGTCCCGATCCCCGGATACGGACACGACAAACTCAACGCCGCATTCTCGATCGGCGGACCCCAGTTGCTGATCCGCACGGTCGAGCAGGACACCGGCATCCGCATCGACGGCTACCTCGAAGTGGGGATGGGCGGATTCGCCGACGTCATCGAATCGATCGGGGGGATCCGCATGTGTCTTCCGCAACCGATGGTGGACAAGGACTCGAACACGAACCTGCCGGCCGGCTGCCAGACCCTCACCGGCCCGGAGGCGCTCGGGTACGTGCGGATGCGCAAGGCGGACCCGCTCGGTGACCTCGGCCGGGTGAAGAGGCAACGGGCCATGATCGATGCGGTGGCCAAGAAGGCCGCCTCTCCGTCGATCCTGCTCGACCCCGCGCGTTACTGGCAGTTCGCGATGGCCTCCCGCAACTCGCTGCGCAGTGACGGCGTCGGCGTGACGTCGCTCCCTGGCCTGGGCAGCGGTCTCATGGACCTCGCGGGAGGCAAGGGACTGCAGCTCACCGTGCCGGTGGCCAATCCCAACGCGATGACCCCGGCCGGTTCCTCGGTGTTGTGGGACGAGCAGGCCGCCAAGAGCCTGTTCCACAGCATCGCCACCGGCAACACCGCCGGCCTGGAGAAGTACGCCAAGTAGTCTGCCCTCTCCGGAGACCGGGGCTCAGCCGCGGACGGCGTCCCGGACGATCTGTCCCTTCGCCAGCGCGAGGTCGCGCAGGGAGCGCTGGAATTCCAGCATCCGGGCCCGCACCTGCTCGTCGGCGCAGCCGATGATGCGGGCGGCCAGCAGGCCGGCATTGCGGGCGTTACCGACCCCGACGGTGGCCACCGGCACACCGGCCGGCATCTGCACGATCGACAACAACGAGTCCATCCCGTCGAGGTATCGGAGCGGTACCGGGACCCCGATGACCGGCAACGGGGTCAGGGAGGCGAGCATGCCCGGAAGGTGCGCCGCTCCCCCGGCCCCGGCGACGATCACCCGGATCCCCCGCTCGTGCGCGCCGCGTCCGAACGCCACCATCTCGTCGGGCATGCGATGGGCCGAGACGACGTCGGCCTCCCACCCGATCCCGAGTTCGTCGAGGGCCGCCGCTGCCGGCTGCATCGTGGGCCAGTCGGAATCGCTGCCCATGACGATCGACACGAGGACGGCATTCTGGTCAGGCATCGCGGTCTCCCATCAGATAGCGTGCAACGTGCAGTGAGCGGCGCGAGACGTCCGCCAGATCCGAGCCGTAGGCGGTGACGTGGCCCACCTTGCGCCCGGGCTTGACCTCCTTGCCGTACAGGTGGACCCGGACCCTGCGGTCCCGGGCGTAGCAGTGCTGGAGCGCCCCGGTGAGGTCGTCCTCGGTTCCGCCGAGGACGTTGTCCATCACCACATGTCCGGCACGCAGGCCCGGGTCTCCGAGCGGTAGGTCGAGCACGGCCCGGATGTGGTTCTCGAACTGGCTGGTGACCGCGCCGTCGATGGTCCAATGGCCGGTGTTGTGCGGGCGCATCGCCAGTTCGTTGACGACGATGCCGCCGTCGCGGCGTTCCATGAGTTCGACCGCGAGCACGCCGACGACATCCAACTCGCCGGCGATCCGCAGCGCCAGCTGTTGACAGGCCGTCGCGTGCTCGGAGTCCAGGCCGGGCGCGGGGGTGATCGTGCGGGTGCAGATGCCGCCGGTCTGCACCGATTCGCTCACCGGGTAGGCGACCGCCTGGCCGCTGGGCGAGCGAACCACCAGCGCGGACAGTTCACGGGAGAAGTCGATGAACTCCTCGGCGATGATCCGGACGCTCGTGATGTCGGTTTCGCCGCCCGGGCGGGTGAGGTTCGTGGCGAACGGTTCTTCGGCCCCCTCGGGCCCGTCGATGCGCCACACCCCTTTCCCGTCGTAACCGCCCCGCGAGGTCTTGGCGATCACCGGCCAGCCGACCTCGTCACCGAAGGCCACGAGGTCGGCGGCGTCGGCGACGACCCGGAAGACAGGGTTCGGCGCGCCCATTGCGGCCATCCGGGCCCGCATGACGGTCTTGTCCTGCGCGTGTTCGAGGGCGTCGGGACCGGGCCGGACCGCGATCCCCTCGGCCTCGAGGGCGCGCAGGATGTCGGTGGGGACGTGCTCGTGGTCGAAGGTCACCACGTCGCAGCCCCGGGCGAAGTCGAGCACGGTGGCCCGGTCGGTGTAGTCGCCGACGACGACGTCGTGCACGACCTGCGCCGCCGACACATCGGGAGCCTCGGCCAGCAGGCGCACGGTGATGCCGAGTGCGATGGCCGCCTGGTGCATCATCCGGGCCAGCTGGCCGCCGCCGACGATGCCCACGGTGTAGCGGGTGGGCGCGGGGGACGGAACAGAGGGGGCTTCGGGGTTCACGCGATGGTCTCCTCGGGTCGGGGCCGGCGCACCGCGCACGGGCGGGCGCCGCGAGATGGCTGCACAGGCCGGCCGCGGGCCGTCGGTCCGGACGCATGGGATCCGGCGTGCCCTGTGGTCGGCCTGTGACGACGCGTCCATCCTGCCAGC
>JAJXWF010000270.1 GCA_021781735.1 Actinomycetes bacterium | reverse complement strand
GGACGCCGCCGCGGTCCGGCGGTGTGGCTCACCGCCGGGGCGGTCGCCCTGACCACCGCATGGGTGACGGTCGCCGACGCCCTGGCCCAGCCCCGCGGCGCCTCGTTCCTCAAGAAGTTGTTCTCCGAGCAGGACGCCGATCCGGGCGCCACCACAGACCTCGGCCCGGCCGAGGTGATCGTGATGCTCGTGGTCGTCCTCGGCCTCACCGTCGGGGCGGGGCTGCTCGTGCGGTGGCGCCGCATCGTGTCCACCGCGGAGACCGCGGTCGAGGCCGAGCGGGCGGCGTCCGGCCGGCTGGGCAACGAGGTGGCCCGACGCCAGGAGCGCGAGCGGATCGCCCGCGAGGTGCACGACGCGCTCGGGCACCGGCTGTCGCTGCTCACGCTGCACGCCGGGGCGCTCGAGGTGAACGCCGACCCCGACACCCGCGTCGGTCAGTCGGCCCGGCTGGTGCGCGAGAGCGCCACCGCCGCAGTCGGCGACCTGCGCTCGCTGCTGACCATGCTGCGCGAGCCCGAGGCCTCGGCCCAGCCGCCCGTGCCGTTGTCTGCGCTGGCGTCGGTGGTGCGCGAGTCGTTGGGCGCGGGTCAGGCGGTGAGCTCGTCGCTGCTCATCCAGGACCCCGACAGCGCCGACCCCACGCTCACCCGGGCGGTCTACCGGATCGTCCAGGAACTGCTCACCAATGCCCGCAAACACGCGCCCCGCGAGCAGGTGTTCCTCACCGTCGACGGCTCCCCCGCCCAGGGCATCGTGATCGAGGCCCGCAACCGCTTCGTCGGCGGGTTCGCGAGGACGACGGAGTCCCGGGGACTGACCGGCATCGAGGAACGCGCGCACCTGCTCGGCGGGACGATGCACTACGGCCTCGACCGCGACCAGTTCCGGGTGCGGGTGGCACTGCCGTGGCGGGCCGCGTGACCTGGTGGCCCTCTGATCGGCACGCCCGCCCCGTCCCGTCACACCCGCTGGAGTGTCGCTCCCGGTCCGCTTCAGCCGGCCCTACCGAGGACGCGTGGTGGGGAACGGCACTCGGTGGCCGTTCCGCCAGATACCAGTCGTGACGGTGACGCTCACCTCCCGAAGTCGATGGCGCCGGCCGTAAACGGTCCTTCGGAACGAGTTTAAATCAGTACTCGGCCCCCAAAGAAGGGGCCTATAAATGAGCGAATCCTTCTCCACGGCACGGCTTCGAGGACTAACATCGCTGCTTGGAAGCCCGTGCCGACCATCGGGGCGCGGGACGGCCTCCGACATAAGGAGCAAATCAGATGAAGCGGATCCTGGGTTCGATCGCAGCGGTTGCGATCCTCACTGTTGCGCCATCGGTTCCGGCTTGGGCGAATGCGGACGCGGGCCCGGGGGGCCTGACGAATGCCATCGGCACCTCCCAGGGCGGGGCGAATATGAAGACCACTCAGTACAAGTCCAGTTACACGGACTCCGTGTTGGGTCCGGTCTCGTGCAGCGGGGTGCATCAGACGGGCAAGAACACGTCGACGCTCGGGCAGGACAGTTTCACCTGTACCAGCACGACGGGGGCTCCCCTCGTCAATTCGGGCCTGCTGGCGGCGATCGCCTCCGACCCGGCAGGTTCCTCCTACTGGCAGTCGGACTTCTACCAGCTGGAGGGGCAGTTCGTCCGCGCGAGGACCTTCGCCTACACCCTGTCCCCCGACGGGCTCTCCTACACGGCGGTCGCGACTTACTGACACTCCAACGGCATCTCCCCCGCTGAGTGGAGCCCCGGCACACCGGCAGGACGTCGACCACTCCATCACACCCGCCCGCTGAAGTGTCGGGGCGCCGCCGTAGGATGCGCGCGTGTCCATCCACGTGCTGCTGGCCGATGACGATCCCCTGGTGCGCACGGGCCTGAGGTTCCTGCTCGACAGTACCGGTGACCTTGACGTGGTGGCTGAGGCGGGCGACGGCGACGAGGTGATCGACGTGGTCCGGGGCACGCCCGTAGACGTTGTGCTGATGGACCTGCGGATGCCCCGCCGCGACGGCATCGCCGCCACCCGCGAGGTCCGGGCGTTGCCGAACCCTCCGCACGTCATCGCGCTCACCACGTGGGACGTCGACGACGCGGTGATGGCCGCCCTCGCCGCGGGAGCCTCCGGATTCCTGCTCAAGACCGCCTCCCCCACCGAGATCATCGGCGCGATCCGCTCGGTCATGGCCGGGGACGCCGTCCTCTCGCCCCGCAGCACCCGCCAGCTGCTCGACCAACTCGCGCACGATCCCGCGGTCGAGCAACGCCGCGCCGCCGAGGCGTCCGTCGCCGCGCTCACCGACCGCGAACGCGAGGTGGCGTTTGCCGTTGCCCAGGGACTCACGAACGCGGCCGTCGGCCACCAGCTCTACATGGCCGAGGCCACGGTGAAGTCGCACATCGCGGCGATCCAGTCCAAGCTCGGTGTCGCCAACCGCGTCGGCGTCGCGGTGCTCGCCGAGCGGGCCGGGATGATGCGCCCGGCCTAGGCCGTGTGCCCGTGGCGGACCGGCTTGCGAGGTTCCCGGCGGCCCGGCCCGGAATGATGCGCCCGGCCCGAGCTCGTGTGCCCGTGGCGGACCGGCTCGCGAGGTGCCTCGCCGACCGGTCGGAGAAGCCCTCTTCCCTTGTCAGCGGGCGGAAAAGTGTCAGTGCGCGGTGGTTGGGTGGGGGCATGGACACGACGCGTCTGGGCCGCGACGAGGCCGAGCACCTGGGTCGCGAATTGCAGGAACTGGCCGCCACCCAGGCCGGGCTCGATCACGAGTTCTGCCGGCTGGTCGACCGGTTCGACGCCGGTGAGGGCATCGGCTGGTTCCGAGGTCTGAAGACCACCGCGCACTTCCTCGCCTGGGCGTGCTCGATGTCGCCGACGGTGGCCCGCGAGCACGTGCGGGTGGCCAGGGCGCTGAGGTCGATGCCGGGCACCGACGCGCTGTTCGCCCAGGGTCGCCTGTCGTATTCGAAGGTGCGCGAGCTCACCCGGCTGGTCGGGCAGGTCGACGAATCGGCGCTGCTCGACCTCGCGATCGAGATGCCGGCATCCCAACTGGCC
>JAJXWF010000074.1 GCA_021781735.1 Actinomycetes bacterium | reverse complement strand
TCATGACAGATCGGACGCCGCGCGACGAGTCGACCGGCGACCTGCTCGGCCAGATCGTGCGACGCCAGCGACACATCTGGGCGCACGCCGCGGCCCCGTTCGGCGTCTCGCCCCATCAGGTCCGGGCGCTCCGGGTGATCGGCGAGGCTCCGATCCGACCCGGTGCGCTTGCCGAGCGCCTGCACATCGCCCCGCGATCGGCGACCGATGTGGTCGACGCGCTCGAACAGGCGAACCTCATCGTTCGTGCGCCCGATCCGGGCGACCGCCGGGCCGTCGTGCTCGACGCCACGCCCGAGGGACGCCGTACCCTCACGGAGGTGCTCGCCGCCCGCGACCGCGCGGTGGCGGACTGGCTCGACCGCTTGTCGGAGCACGACCGGGCGGAGCTGCACCGCATCCTCGGACTGCTCACCGCCGACGACTGACCCGGCACGGGTCGGCGACCGTCGGCTGCCATCGAGCACGACCGCGGCAGCTCCGGCGTCCGGTCGGACCCCGGAGCGCCGTCGAATCGTCACCGCCCTTCATCGCACCGGGAACCGCCACTCGATCCGCGAGCCGAACCGCTCGCCGGGACGCAGCACGGCGTCGCTCGACCAGTGCTGGTTCGGGGCGTCGGGGTGCTGCTGCGGTTCGAGCGCGAGCGCATCGCCCTGCCGCAGCCGGGTCCCCGCCCCGCCCACCCACGAGCCGTCGAGGAAGTTGCCGGTGTAGACCTGCACCCCCGGCTGGTCGCTGAACAGTTCGAGCACCCGACCGGTGGCGGGATCCTCGACCCGCGCCATCCGTCGCAGTCCTTCGCCGCGCACCTGGAACGAGTGGTCGATGCCGTGCACCAGCCCGATCTGTCCGTCGTCGGCGCGCACGGGGACACCGATCCGCGTGGGCTCACGCAGGTCGAACGGCGTGCCCGCCACGTCGGCCAGGGCACCGAGCGGGATCGAGCGGGCGTCGACCGGCACGTACCGGTCGGCCTCGACACTCAGCCGATGATTCTCGACCGTGCCCGCCCCGGCGAGGTTGAGGTAGAGGTGGCTCGTGAGCAGGCACACGGTGGGCGCCTCGGTGGTGGCCGACAGGTCGAGGGCGAGACCGTCATCGAGGAGGGAGTAGGTGGCTCGCGCGGTGAGCCGGCCGGGGAAGCCCTGGTCTCCATCGGGGCTGATCAGTTCGAACGTGATGGCGTCCGGCGACGCCTCGACGACGGTCCAGACGCGCGAGTCGAAACCGTCGACGCCACCGTGCAGGGCGTTGCCGGCCTCGTTGGCCGACAGGTCGTAGGTGACGCCGTCGAGCTCGAACCGGGCGTCCGCGATCCGATTGGCGTAGCGCCCGACGACCGCCCCGAAGTAGGCGGACGCCGCCGGCAGCCGGGCGTCGAGGTCGGGGAAGCCGATGACCACCTCGCTGCCCGGGTCGGTGGTGTCCAGCCGGATGCTGTTGACGGTGGCGCCCAGGTCGAGGACGCCGACACGCGGGGCCCCCGGCCTCGTGAGCACGTATTCGTGGACTTCCCCGGTGGGAAGGGTTCCGTAGAGGGTCGGGTCGGTGGCGGTCACGATCCCATCAGCTCCTTGAGGGTCTCGATCGGAAGTTTCGGTGTGCGGTGCTCGTCGCAGAGGCCGTTGGCCTCCTGCAGGGTGTCGGTGAGCTGTGTCCAGCAGTAGCCGCCGAGCAGGGGCGACGCCTTGACAGGCTCCATGATGTCGCGCACCCGGCGCTCGTAGTCGGCGGGGTCGGTGGCCGACGAGTAGCCCCAGGTCTGCTCCGCGCTGCGGGCGGTCACGAATTCCACGCCGCCGAACTCGCTGAGGATCACCGGCAGGTCGCCCCGCTGGTTGTCGCCCACCACCAGGTCGCGACCGGCCGGGCCGGTGGTGGCGAGCAGGTGATCGAGACCCTCGGGGGTGTAGCGGGCGGCGAGCACGTCGCGGCGCCACTCGTAGTCGTGCACGGTGAACAGGTCGGAGTCGGTGTGTTCCCAGCCGTCGTTCGAGATCACCGGACGGGTCGGGTCGAGCGCCCGCGTGAGGTCGGACAACCCCCGTGAGTAGGCCTGCTGTGCCGGGTCGTGGGAAAGGTGGGTGATGCCCCACGACTCGTTGAACGGCACCCAGGCGATGATCGACGGGTGCGACGCGAATTGGCGCACCAGTTCGACCCACTCGGCGGTGAGCAGCTGCACCGCCCGCGCGTCGAAGGCGTAGGCGGCGGCCGTCTCGCTCCACAGCATGAGCCCGAGCTTGTCGGCCCAGAACACGAAGCGCTGGTCCTCGACCTTCTGGTGGATGCGGGCGCAGTTGAACCCGAGGTCGAGCATCAGCTGAACCTCGGCGCGCATGGCGTCCACGCTCGGCGCGGTGAAGTGCGACCCGGGCCAGTAGCCCTGCTCGAGCACTGCCCGCACGATGATCGGGCGGAAGTTCAACCGGAGCCGGTCGGGCCCCACCGCCACGTCGCGCAGGCCGAGATAGGAGCGCACCTCGTCGACGCCGTCGCCGGCGTGCACCAGCACGCCGGCGTCGAGCAGCACGGGGTGGGTCGGTGACCAGAGCAGCCGCTCGTAGTTCACGCCGTTGTCCTGGCCGGTGAGCGGCAGCACCACCTCGGTGCTCTGGTCGGACATCGTCACCGTGGCGTCGGCGAGCAACCGCCCGTCGTGGGCGATGGCCACCGACACCGTGGTCGCCGCCGGCGGACGCCGGTTGAGCTCGATGAGCGCCGTGACCCGGCCGTGGGACACGTCGCCCTGCCAGTTCAGGTGCGTGACGTGCAGCGGGGGCACCGACTCGAGCCAGACCGTGCGCCAGATGCCGGTGGACCGGTGGTACCAGATGGCATGCGGCCGCTCCATCCAGTCCTGCTTGCCTCGGGGGACGCGGGTGTCGAGCGGGTCGTCGAGGGCGCGCACCACGATCACGTGCTCGGTGGCGTCGGGGTCGAGCGCGCCGGTGATGTCGAGACTGAACGCCGCCTGGCCACCGACGTGCTCGCCGACCCGATGCCCGTCGACGAACACGACCGCCTCGTGGTCGACGCCGCCGAAGTGCAGCAGCAACCGGCGTCCGGACGTGTGACCGGCCGCGACGAGCTCGTCGGCCGCGACGGGGATGCGATACCACACGCAGGGGTGGAACGCGTTGTCAGAGACGCCGGACGCGGCCGATTCGGGCGGGAACGGCAGCAGGATCGTGCGGGTGAAGCGCGACGGGTCGAGCTGCCAGTGCTCGTCGAGTCCGACGAGATCGTCGTCGTGGGCGAACCCGACCTTGCGGTCGAGGCCCACGTGGTGGGAGCGCAGCAGCTGGGGACGCGGATGGGAGCCGTCCTGCCGTGATGCGGGTGCGCTCGAGGTGAGGCGCACGGCGTCCGATGCCATGGTGGGTCCTTTCGAAAGGATGTTTTCGCGGCGTGCGGGGATCGGGCCGCGACGGCGCGGCGCGGCGGGGGGTGACAGGGAGTCGCTCCGCCGTCGGCGACCGAGCCCATTGTCTCCCGGGCGTCGGACACCGCTCGGGCGTCCTGACAAATGGGCTGGTCACAGCGCCATGGCCGAGGCATACGGCATCCCGCATTGCATCAGGGGGGCGCGGGGTGCACGCTGTTAGTCCGTGACACAAGTTCCGGCCGACGCCGACACCGCGCCGCACCAGCAGACGCTCCCCGCAAAGGAGCCGCTGCTCTTCCTCGCGCTCTCCGCCGCCGGCATCGTGTTCGGTGACATCGGCACCAGCCCGCTGTACGCCATCCAGACGGTGTTCAGCCTCGACCACAACAGTGTCTCCACGACCCACGCCGACGTGTTCGGCGTGATGTCGCTCGTGTTCTGGTCGGTGACCCTGGTGGTGTCGGTCAAGTACGTCGGCCTCGTGATGCGGGCCGACAACGAGGGGGAGGGCGGCATCCTGGCCCTCACGGCCAAACTCCGGGCCGAACTCAAGCGGCGCCCGGTCGAGTTGGGCGTCGCGACCTTCATGGGCATCCTCGGCGCGGCGCTGTTCTTCGGCGACAGCCTCATCACGCCCGCCATCTCGGTGATGTCGGCGGTCGAGGGCATCGCGGTCGAGGATCCGGTGTTCGCGGAATTGGTGCTGCCGCTCTCGGTGCTGATCCTCACCTTCTTGTTCACCATCCAACGCTGGGGCACCCACGTCGTCGGCCGCGCATTCGGCCCGGTCATGGTGCTCTGGTTCACGGTGCTCGCCCTGCTGGGACTCCCCCACATCATCAGGAATCCGGGGATCCTCGCGTCGATCTCCCCGCAGTACGCACTGCTGTTCATCATCGAGAAGCCCTTCATCGCGTTCGTCGCCATGGGGGCGGTCGTCCTGACCATCACCGGCGCCGAAGCCCTGTACGCCGATATGGGGCACCTGGGCGCCCGCCCGATCGGGCTCGCCTGGTTCGCGATGGTGTTCCCCGCGTTGATGATCAACTACCTCGGGCAGGGCGCGATGATCCTCAGCAAACCCGAGACGATCGAGAACCCGTTCTTCCTCATGGCCCCCGGCTGGGCGACGATCCCTCTGGTGATCCTCAGCACGGTCGCCACCGTCATCGCCTCACAGGCGGTGATCTCGGGCACCTACTCGGTGGCCTACCAGGCGATGCGGCTCGGCCTGTTCCCCCGGCTGCGGCTCAAGCACACCTCGGCGTCCGAGGCGGGCCAGATCTACCTGCCGGCGATGAACTGGATCCTGTTCGTCGGTGTGCTGATGCTCATCGCGATCTTCCGCAGCTCGGCCCGGCTGGCCACCGCCTACGGCCTGGCGGTCACCGGCACCCTGATCCTCACGACCTCCTTGTTCCTGTTGCTCGCCAAACGGGTTTGGCACTGGTCGTGGTGGATCTGCTCGCTCATCGCCCTGGTCATCGGCGGGTTGGAACTGCTGTTCTTCGGCGCGAACCTCACCAAGATCGTGAGCGGCGGGTGGCTGCCACTGGTGATCGCGTTCCTCGCGACCTCGATCATGCTGATCTGGCGCAGCGGCGCCCGGCGCCAACGCATCGCCCGGATCCGCCGCGAGGGGACGCTGCGCCACTTCCTCGACATCGTGCACAGCGGCCGCTACCGGCGCATCCCCGGACTGGCCGTGTTCCCGCATCCCACCGTGGGCACCACCCCGCTCGCCCTGCGGTCGAATCTCGAGTTCAACCAGGTCGTGCACGAACAGGTGGTGATGGTGACGATCATCACCGAGAACGTGCCCCACATCCCCCACATCCACAGGGTGAGCGTCGACGACCTCGGCGACGCTCACGACGGCATCACCCAGATCACGGTGCACGTCGGGTTCAACGACTCCCAGGATGTTCCGAAGGCACTCGCCAATGCCGCGGCTCAGCGGCCCGAGCTGGGGATCGACCCGGACAAGGCGTTCTACTTCCTCTCGGTGCTCGACGTGCAGCGTGATCCGACCCGGCGGGGCCTCGGGGCGCTGGCCGACTCGATCTACGTGTGGCTGAGCCACATCAAGGCCGACCCGCCGCAGGTCTACCACCTGCCTTCCGACCGCACGGTCCTCATGGGAGAACAGCTGCAGATGTAGCCCCCGGGGCGGCGTCTCAGCCCAGGTCGGCCAGCGCCTCGACCGGGCTGACGCGGGCCGCCGCCCCGCCCGGCAGTACGGACGCCGCGGCCGCAGCCACCAGCACCAGGATCAGCGCCAAGCCGATCGAAGGCCACGGCACGACCAGCGGCGGCGTCGGGTCACCCTCCACGCTGAGGAGGTCAGCGGCGCCCGACCAGCCCGTACCGACACCGACGACCAGCCCGACGACCGCCGCGGCACCGCAGATCATCAGCGCCTCCGCGAGCAGCATGGCGCGCAGGGCCGCGCGGCCGAGGCCGAGGGCCCGGAGCAGCGCCGATTCCCGGGTGCGCTCGATCACCGACAGTCCCGGGGTGTTGGCGACCCAGACCATCGCCACGACGACGACCATAGCGAGCAGTCCGACGAGAATCCGGTCGGCTCCGTCGATCAGCCGGTGCAGGTTCTGTTGCTGCTGGACGCTGCCGCTGACCGAGAGCCCGGAGTTCCCGGCGATCAGCCGGGCCGACATCGTCTCGGGCACCGTCGCCGCCGGCCCATTGTTGCCGGCGTCACGACGACCAGCGTCGAGCCGATGTTCACCTCGACGACGCGCACCGCGATCTGGTCCCCAACAAGAGGCTGCAACTGCACCACCGCCCCCGGCGACACCTTGAGGTCACGCATCATCTCGCTCCGCAGGCCCACCTCGCCGTCGGTGAGCGTCACGGGATGGTGCAACAGGGGTTGCACCTCAGGGGTGAGCGCCATCACGGGAACCCCCGCGGTGAGCTGAAGGCCCGCGATGATCGTGACCGGCTCCGACGTGAGGAACAGCCCGGCGTCCGCGACTCCGGGGGTCGTCGGCACGAGGTTGAGCGCGTCGGACGAGAAGCCGACGAGCATGCCGTTGACTTCGCGGTTGCTGGTCGGGGAACTCCCGAACGCCATGTCGACCGGCTCCGGCTCCTGGATCGCCGCCTGCAGGCTCACGTCGGCGGGGTAGCGCTCGTCGAGTCGGCTGATCGCCGCGGGCCGACGCCGGGCGAGCCGGGCCACGCCCCGCAACACCGGGCCGATCGTGAACAGTGAGGCCGCGAGGACGCCGATCCCCACCAGCGCCGCTCCCCCGCCGACGAGGACGACGGGCGCCATCGTCGGCCACGACGCGTGCCCGAGCAGGCCGGCCGGCACCGCTGCTGGGCCCGCCAGGACCACGGTCGCGACCATAAGCCGATGCCACACCCGACCCGGCGATGATGCCCAGCCGTGCCTATGGCAGCACCAGGCCGTACCCGATCGATCTCGTGACGAGCCAGGAGATGAGCGCCGCGGAGACCGTGACCAGCGATCCGAGCCAGGCCGACCCACCGAGACCGCTGGTCGCCACCCGCTGCTGCACCGCGGCGCCGGTCACCGGGTCGGCGTGCAGGATGACCGTCTGCAGGAATTCCCGGTGCAGGCGCTCGGCCAGGGTCGTGGCGGTCGACGGGTCGGACGCCTTGACCAGCAGCACGATCCCGATGCCGTCGCCCGACAAGAACGGCGTCATGGCGAGCTTGGCGTGGGGATCGGCGACGATCTGGTTGTTGGGCGGCGGGAACTCCTGGTCGGCCTCGAGCAGCAGGCTCATCGTCACGTGGGCGGGCGACGTCTGCCAGCCTTGCTGGTCGGTGAGCCCCTCGACGGTCAACGCGGCGTTGCGCACCACGCCCACAACGCGCCACGGGCGCGCGCCGCGTGAGATTCGGTCGCCATGTTCACCTGAGTGGCGGCGACGAACCCGACCGCGAGCACCAGGGCGGCCACGAGCGCCACGAACCGCGCGGGGGGCAATCGCACCTCGGCCAGTGCCATGGCGAAGGAGTTCATCGTCGCGCCTTTGCGGCCCGCATGATCCGGTGGACGCAGGGTCGGCGGCCTACCAGTGGTGCCAGCCCAGCATCCTCCCCCTGGGGGTATCGATGGCCCCCGGCGAGCCGACGCGCCTGGCTACCGATCCTGCGGGAGGATTCGGCGTCCCCGCGGGGGCGCCGGGGCCGACGGGGGCGGCACGAGCGGGCCGATGTCCCCGTCGGGCGCCTCGTCGAGGTCGACGATCACCGGTGCGTGGTCGCTCGGACCGGATCCCTTGCGGGCCTCCCGGTCGACCCAGGCGGCGCGGACCCGGGCCGCCACCGGCGTCCCGGCGAGCACGAGATCGATCCGCATGCCGAGGTTCTGGTGGAACATTCCGGCCCGGTAGTCCCAGTAGGTGTAGACACGCTCACCGGGCCAGTGGTCACGGACCACGTCGTGCAGGCCGAGTCCGAGCAGGCCGGCGAGCGCGCGGCGCTCCGGCTCGGACACGTGAGTGTGTCCGACGAACGCGTCGGGGTCGAACACGTCGGCGTCGGCGGGGGCGATGTTCAGGTCGCCGCACACCGCGACCTCCGGACCCACCGTCGCGAGGTGGGCGCGAAGCGCCTCGAGCCAGGCCAGTTTGTAGGCGTAGTGGTCGGAGGCGAGCGTGCGCCCGTTCGGCACGTAGACGCTGTGGACCCGTATCCCCCCGCAGACCGCGGACACGCACCGTGCCTCGGGGTCGGGAAATCCCGGCTCCCCGGGAAACCCGCGTCGGGGATCCTCGATGCCGACTCGCGTCAGCAGAGCGACGCCGTTCCACTGGCCCAGGCCGTGGCTGACGAAGTCGTACCCGAGTTCGGCGAGAGGCGTGGCCAGTGCGTCGTCGAACACCGGGTTGGCCACCTTGGTCTCCTGCAGGCAGACGACGTCTGGACGGCGCTCGGCCAGCCATGGCAGTAGCCGGGGCAGACGCTGGCGCACCGAGTTGACGTTCCACGTGGCGATCCGCACGTCACGAGGCTACCCAGTCACGGCCCGCATGCGGCTGGGGGGCGCCCCGGGCCGCCGGGCGACGCGTCCCAGGGTGGGTGACCTCGCCTGCGGCGCCGCGAGCCGATGGCGGCGAAGGGGCCCTGGGAGGCCGATTCGTGTTCCGGGCACTTCACCTGATAGATTTCATTCCTGTTGCTTGAATTCTTCGTTGCTTGTGTGGTTGAGTCACTGGTCATCCGGTGTTGATTGTCCTTGCGGGAAGCGTTTGTTTCGGCTACACCCTGAGAGTTCCGCGACCGCGGATGCTCCGCTTCCTATCAGAAGGAAAACATCATGGCTATTGGTACTGTCAAGTGGTTCAACGGCGACAAGGGCTTCGGCTTCATCGCTCCCGAGGATGGCTCGGCCGACGTGTTCGCCCACTTCTCGGCGATCAACTCGGGCGGCTTCCGTTCGCTCAACGAGGGTGACCGCGTGAGCTTCGACACCCAGCCCGGCCCGAAGGGCCTGCAGGCTGCGAACATCTCCGTCATCAGCTGACCTGAATTCTCGGAAGGGCCCGGCCATTGGCCGGGCCCTTCCGCATGTCCGGAGGATTCGCGGCCCCGGGGACCCGCCAGGACCGCGCACGAATCACATGGCTGTAGTTCTCCCCAGTGTGGACAACTTCTGTGGACAACTGGTGGGAAACGCTGTCGCACCTGGGGATAACAGGGGACGAACGGGTGGATTCAGTCCTTCACCGCGCCACCGGTCGTATTCATGATCTGGCGCTGGAACACGAAGAACACGATCGCCGCCGGCACCGTCATGAGCAGGGCCGCGCCAAGCTTCAGCGGGTACTGCGTGCCGCCGCCCAGCCCGCCGGAGGCCAACGTGGCCACCCCCGTCGTGAGAGTGCGCAGGCCGGGGCTCTGGGTGGCGATGAGGAAGTGGCTGAACTCGTTCCACGACCCCTGGAAGCTCAGGATGATGATCGTCATCAGCGCCGGGCGCGCCATCGGCAACACCACCAACCAGAAGATGCGGAACGTGCCGGCACCGTCGATTCTCGCGGCCTCCTCGACCGACTCGGGGATCGACGCGAAGAAGTTGCGCATCATGAACACCCCCCCGGCGTCGACGAGCAGCGGGAGGATCATGGCGGCGAAGGTGTCATAGATGCCGAGGTAGTTGATGACGAGGAACTTGGGGATCAGCAGCACCACCCCCGGAACCGACATCACGGCGATCAGCAGGTAGAAGATGGCGTCCCGGCCCGGGAACTTCAGCCGTGCGAGGGCGTACCCCGCCAGCGAATCGAAGAACACCCGGCCCAGGGTCACCGCAAGGGTGACGATGAAGGAGTTGCGGGCCCACAGCGGGAAATCGGAGTTGTTGAACAGCCGGGAGTAGGCCGCCGTCGACCACGTCTGCGGGATCAGGCTCATCGGGTTGTTCGCGGCGTCCCCCTCGGTCTTGAACGAGGTGGATATCTGCACGAGGAACGGGAAGATGTAGATGACCGCGAGCGCGATCAGCACGATCAGGGCGCCCACGGTACCGAACCGGCGTCGCTGCCTCCGCCGCCGAACCGTATCGGTTGGCGCCGGATGGGTGATCGAGGTCGTGGTCATCAGCGGGCCCTCCCGGTTGTCTTCTCCGCGGCAGCCGCGGACGCCGCGCGCTGGGCACGGTCGAGGCGGAGCTGCTTGCGGGTCATCTTCGTGGCGTCGGCCTCACCGAGGATGAGCCGCTGGACCAGCGTCATCACGATGATGATGCCGAACAGGATGAACGCGATCGCGGCCCCCTTTCCCCAGTTGCCGCTGAACGCGGTGTCGTAGGCCATGTAGGCGGGCGTGGTCGTCGTGTAGGCCGGCCCACCGTGGGTGCCGATCCAGATCTGGTCGAAGATCTGCCAGGTGCCGATCAGCCCCAGGGTGATCACGGTGTACAGCGTCGGACGCAGCAACGGGAGGGTCACGTACCGGAAGCGGGCCCAGGCGTCCGCGCCGTCGATGAGCGCGGCCTCCTCGGTGTCCTCACCGATGTTCTGCAGGGCTGCGATGAACAGCAGCATGAAGGTTCCCGATGTGGTGAAGATCGCCATGATGATGAATGCGCTCATGGCGACCGATGGGCCCGCCAGCCACTGGTACCAGTCGATCCCGAGGAAGTTGCCGGTCGCCAGCCACCCGGATTCCTTGAGGTGGAACAGTTGGGTGCCGACCCCGTTCGGGTCGTTGAACCAGTCCGGACCGCTGATCGACAGGTACGACATCACCTTGTTGACGACCCCGGAGCCGGAGAACAGGAACAGCCACAGCACGGTGATCGCCACCGAACTCGTCACCGACGGGAAGTAGAAGGCCATCCGGAAGAAGCTGCGGCCCTTCATCGCCCGGCGTGACACCATCACGGCCAGGAACAGCGACAGGGCCGTCTGCAGCGGGACGACGTACAGCACGTAGTAGAGGTTGTTGCGTACGGCGAGACCGAAGGTCTGGGCAGTGAGCCCCTGGCCGTTGAGCACGGAGGTGTAATTCTTCGCGCCGACGAAGTGCACCTGCGAGGTGAACGGGCTGCCGGAGCCGCTCCAGTCACTGACACTCACCCACAGCGCCATGACGATCGGCACGACCAGGAAGATCCCGAGGATGATGACGACGGGGGTGACGAACACCCAGCCGGCGACACCCTGGCCCTGCGGGGCGCCTCTCCGGCGACGAGACGAGATCGCGGTCACAGTCACGGCGAACCTTTCATGGGGGCGCACCCGGTGGTGCGGGGTTGTCGAGCCCGGTGGCCGGCGTCCGGGGGTGGACGCCGGCCTTCGGGGGTTGGGACGTCAGCCGTTGTTGATGGCGGCCTGGAGGTTCTTCTGCTCGGCGTCGAGGATCGACTTCGGACTGGTCGTGGCCAGCGACGGCAACTTCTGGTCGAAGTCGGTGATCACCGCGGCCGCTCCGGGCATCGACGGCAGGTTCTGCGCGTAGCTCGCGCCGTCGACGAACGCGGCCATCGCCGGGTTGTCCTTGATCCACTGGGCCTTGGCCGACTGCACCGAAGGCATGACGCCGAAGGCCTTGGCGAAGGCGAGCTGCTGGTTGGTCGACGTCAGGTACTGGACGAGGCTCTCAGCACCGCCGACGTTCCCGCTCTTGGCGGTGATCCCCCAGCAGTTGGTGTACTCGAGGGTGCCCTTCTGGGCCCCTGCCGGCAGCTGCACGACCTTGTACTTCACGTTCTGGTAGTCGGTCTGCATGGCGCCCGTGATCCAGTTGCCCTCGATCGTCATGACGGCGTACTGCTTGCCGAACGCCTCACCGCCCCAGCCCGCGTTGTGCAGGGTGTTCGAGTAGGCGGCGGTACCGTCCTTGAGCAGCTTCTGCACCTCGGTGAGACCGGCGATGTTCGCCGCGCTGTTGACCGTCGCGGTCTTGCCGTCGGCGCTCACCAGCGAGCCGCCGGCTTGGGCCATGAACGCGCCCACCCGCTCGATCTGCGGGCCGAAGGTGAGGGGAACCATGCCCTTGGCCTTGATCTTCTGCCCGACCGCGTCGAGCTGCGCCCACGTGGTGGGAATGTCGGCGTTCGTCAGGCCCGCCTTCTGCCACATGGTCGTGTTGATCTCCAGCGCGAGGGTCGAGAAGTCCTTCGGCGCGCAGTAGAACTGGTTGTTGTAGGTGAACGCCTTGACGAGGGGTGCGTAGAAGTCGCTCTTGTTCGGCAGCGTGTCACCGTAGGCGTACATGTTGCCGGCCTTCGCCCACGTGGCGAGGTCCGCGGGCGAGGTGTAGAGGATGTCGGCGGGCTTGCCGGCGGCGAAGCCCTTGGCGGCGTCCTGCTCGAGGTTGCTCGACGCGATGACGGTCGCCTGGATGCCGGACTTCTGCGACCACGCCGACACGGCGGACGTCACCGCGTTGGTCTCCGCGGTCCCCGACGAGCCGATGAGGATCGTCAGCGGCGTCGTGTTGGCCGAGGCCGACGCCGTGCCGGATGCTCCGGCCGAACTGCTGCTGAAGCCACTGCCGCCGCACGCGGACAGCGCCAAGGCTGCCGCGGTGCCGAGAGCGGCGATCGCCGCGATGCGGGACTTGCGCATTTCTTCTCCTGGGTTGGGGTTCCGGATCCCGATCGGTGATCCGGGTGATCGCGGGATGCGATCGTCGCGTCCCGGTGGGACGAGGGTGTCGACTCGGCGAGTGCCGATCCGACGGTGGCGCCGGTGATGTATCGGATGGGGATGGGAGATGCCGGATCAGCCACCGGTCGGTTCGAGGAGACGACCTGACCCGACGTCTCCGTCGGGTCGGGCTCGTGACAGCAGAGCAGGCGCGGGTGCGGCCGCCAGCGCGCGAAGCTGCAGCACCGGGGCGAGCAGATGCCCGTCCGAGCCCACCGGGCGACAGGTGGGCATCGAGGTGTCGCCGTCGTCGCCGGTGGCCCGGGCGACCAGTCGGTGCACGAGCAGGGTCGCGGCCGCCTCGACCGGCTGGGTGATGCTCGACAGGCCGATCGCGCGGGCGACAGGGGTGTCGTCGAAGCCGATGATCGGGAGCACCCCGTCGAGGTCGGGCCGGCCGCGGAACACATCGAAGGCGCCGGTGGCGAACGAGTCGCTCGTGCACACCAGGGCATCGCAGCCGCGGCGCAACAGTTCGGTGGCGGCCGCGCTGCCCTGGACGATGCCGTCGTCGGATCGCACGAGCCACTCGTCGGGATCATCGACGCCGAGCCGCTCCCGGACGATGTCGGCCCATCCCTGCAGACGGTCTTGGCCGACGCCCGGACCGTCGGGCCAGCCGATGAAGCCGACGCGACGGTATCCGCGGTCGATGAGGTGCTCTGTGGCCGCACGGGTGCCGGCGCGGCCGTCGACGTCGGCCCACAGGTGGCTCGCGGTGTCCTCCTCGCCCCACGGGCGCCCGAAGGCCCCGAACGCGATGCCCGCCGCGCCCAGCTCCGCCGGCCGGGGGTCGCCGGCCGTGGTCGAGGTGAGCAGGCAAGCGTCGATGCTGTCGCGATCGATCAGGTCGCGCAGCGCCCCGATCTCGGCCCGGTCGTCGGCCGCGGTGAACAGCACGACCCGGTGGCCCATCGACTCGGCCTGCTCGACCACGCGGTGCAGGAAGCGGTCCATGACGGCGCCGTTGATGCCGTCCGACGTCGGGTACATCCGCATGGCGATCGTGCTGGACTTCTTGCGTCGCAGCGCCTGCGCGACCGCCGACGGCCGGTAGCCCGACCGCTCGATCGCCTCCTGCACCCGCTGCCGAGTACTCGGCCGCACCAGGTGGGGTGCGTTGAGCACGTTCGACACGGTCTGGCGGGAGACGCCGAGTTCCCGGGCCAGACTGACCAGCGTGGGACGACTCATCGGAGCACTTCCTTCGGAACATCCTTGTTCGGTTCCCCATCCCGCGGACGGCTCCGTCGCGGAGGATTGGAACGTTCAATTGGAACGATCAAAACGCTAGTATATTGACCACGTCGCGAGTCGCATGTCAAGACCCCACACCAGTCCTGGGGGCGCGCAGCACTCCGCACACCCACCAGCAGAGCCCCACCGGTCGGCGTCCGCGCCCACCCCACCACCCGCCTCGAATCGAGGAAGCCCATGTCGCAGCCGTTCCTGCACAACCAGTCGATCGTTCTCCAAGCGCCGATCCAGTGCTGGTCCCGACCCGACGGGCAGATCGTCGCGCCGCCGGAGTCCAGCGGGGGCAGCAACGCCCAGGGGATCTTCTGCGGTGACGATCGGGTGGTGTGCCAGTTCCTGCTCGAAGTCACCGGGCGGGAGATCGACCACATCGCCACCCACGAGCCGGGCGGGGCGCACGCCCGCTACCAGTACGTCGTGCGCACCCCCGAATTTGGCGTCGATCCGCTGGTCGTCCTCGAGCGTCACCGTGACCTCACCGGTTCGTCGGTCACCGAGACCTACACCGTGCGGTCGGCGGCCACCCGCCCTGTCGCCCTCGAACTCGTGGTCACGATGACC
>JAJXWF010000269.1 GCA_021781735.1 Actinomycetes bacterium | reverse complement strand
ATGTCGTCCTGCACGGAACCAGCACCCAAGTGATCGACCCGGCCAGCCTCAAGATCGAGTCGGGCATGAACACGATCGTCTGCGCCTGGGGCAGCGCCCAGGACACCAACCTCATGCTCGCCGCCCAGACCGTCGCATTGCAGGACGGGGCGATCCGGGCCACCGGGGACCACGGAACGCCGGTCGCGGCGAGCAGCGCGTCGTCCGACACCGCCCTCTACGTCGCCGGCGGCCTGCTGGTTCTGGCGGGCATCGTGTTCGGATCCTCCCGCCTGGCCCGCCGGCGCGCCTGACCGGTCGTATCGACACACCGAACGTCCCCTTCCAGGGTGGGGCGGCCATCCCCCGGGGCCGCCCCACCCGCCCTTGACCGCAGCAGGCGCAGCCCGCGCCCTCGGCGACAGGGTCCGCACGCGCCCGGCCCCGCGGGTCCGGCGTCCGATGGATCTCCACCCGTCGGAGGTCGTCCCCGCGGGTCCGGCGTCCGATGGATCCACCGGGCCCCGGCCCCCACCTCCAGGAGACCCATATGACCTCTCATCAGCTGACCGTCTGGGTGGTGCAGTACGCCATCGCGGCGGTGATCTTCCTCCTTCTCGACCTCACCTGGCTGGGCCGGATCGGCCGCCCGCTCTACCAGGCTCGGATGGGCCACCTCATGGCCGATCCACCGAACGTCCCCGCCGCCATCGCGTTCTACGCGATCTTCGTGGCCGGGCTGGTCTACTTCGTCATCCACCCCGCCGCGGCCGACGGCTCGTGGCTGCGCGCGCTGATCGTCGGCGCATTCTTCGGGCTCGTCACCTACGCCACCTGGGACCTCACGAACCTCGCAGTCCTCGCGGACTTCCCGTCCTCGATCGTGCCGATCGACATCGCCTGGGGGATCGTCCTCTCCGCGCTGGTCAGCGTCTTCACGACGCTCATCGTGCGCGCCCTGCCGGCCTGGGCCCCGGCGTCCACGTGACCCCCGGCGCCACGGCCATCGGGCCGGGGACATCGGCATCGCTGGGACGCCGCGCGGGTCACCCCCGTGGGGATTCCGCGGTTACCGGCGGCGCGGCCGACCAGGGGAACACGATCCACCGGTCCGTGCGCCGCCACAGGTAGTCGGGCTCGACGACGGTCGTGGGTTCCGTGTGCAGCACGGCGCTGCGCACGGCCCGCATGCGGCGAGTGCAGCGATCCGGCTCCCCGTTCCCTGCCAGGGTGGTGCGCAGGTTGAGACGAATGGCGGGCCAGACAGGGGGGTGAGCACGTTTCGACCGCAGGAGGCCCGTTCACACCGCCGTTTGTCTCGCGACAGGATGGGCATGTGGCATTCGCCAAGACGGAACCGTCCGAGCGGGCGGACGGCTGGGAAGATGTGGGCCTGAACTGGCTGCGCGTACCCGGCGGCGCGCTGGTCGTGCGCGTGCTCGAGCGGGACGGCCGCACCCTGCACCTGGAACCGCTGCGGGCGGTCACTCCGAGTCCCGCAGTGGCGGAGCGGTTCGGACGCCGCCTCGCCGCGACCCACGCCGCCGGTGCCCCCGCGTTCGGCGTCGGACCGGACGGGTGGCGGGGTGACGGGCTTCAGGGGCCGGTCGACGGATTCATCCCGCTGCGCCTGGGCCCTGTCGGCTCGTGCGGGGAGATGTACGCGTCGCTGCGGGTCGATCCCCTCGTCAAGCGGGCCGGACGCCGGTTCAGCCCCGACGAGCGCGCCGACCTCGCCCGATTGTGCGACGGGCTGCGCGCCGGGGAGTTCGACACCGGTTCGCCTCCGGCACGCATCCACGGGGACCTGTGGAGCGGCAACCTCATGTGGACATCCGAGGGCTGCGTCCTCATCGATCCGAGGGCGCACGCGGGCCACCGCGAATCCGATCTCGCGGCCCTCGCGTTGTTCGGCTGCGCCCACCTCGAGCGGATCGTGTCGCCGTACGACGAAACGGCACCACTGGCGGATGGGTGGCGCGAGCGGGTGCCGCTCATGCAGCTGCACCTCGTGCTCCTGCACGTGGTGATGGTCGGCGGCGGTTACGTCGCGCAGGCCGCCCGATCGCCCGCCGATACCGCTGAGCCCACGCGGCGACAGCTCGTGGACGCGGCGAGCCGCCGTCGTCCCGGGGCTGACGGCATCACGGCGGCCGTGATGGGATCCCGGTGAGAGTCGGGTGTCGGGCTCCCGGGGTGCCTGTCGGGATCCCGACGCGCACCTGACCGGCCCCCGAAATGTGCGCCTCCTGCATGGATGAGGCCACCTGGGGCCCCATCCATGCAGGACCTGTCAATCGTGGGGCGGGCGGACGCCGCTCCCCGCGGCCGCGGCGGACGCCTCAGCGGGACCGGTGACCCGGTCCAGCAACTCCAGCACGTGCTGATACTCCTGGCCGGTGGCCCGGGTCATCCCGAGTTCGCAGGTGCGGTTCGACGAGGCGTACGCGTCGTGGCCAGCCGCGGTCACCTCGCGGGCCTCCGCCGCGGTCGCGGACGCCGTGAGCTCGGGATGCAGCATCCCCCGGTCGCCGGCGAAGCCGCAGCATCCCCAGGCATCGGGCACGACCACCTGTTCGGCGACGGTGGCCGCGACCGCGCGCAGCGCGTCGTCGATGCCCATCCGGGTGGTGGAGCACGTCGGGTGAAGCGCGAGCGAGCGGATCCTGCGGGCGGGCGGCAGGTGCGCCAGCACCTCCTCGGCCACGAAACTCACGGCGTCCCGTACCCGCAGGGCGCCAAACGGGCTTCCCGGCGTCGCCGCGGCCTTCTCGATGCTCTGACGGACCCCCTCTGTGCACGACGACGCGTCGCAGACGATGTCGAGCTCGCCCTCGCGGGTCGCCCGCCACAGCGATTCCAGCAGCCGGTGCTCCATCTCGTGCGCGCCCGCGGACATGCCCTTCGAGCGCCACGGCGTCCCGCAGCACAGTCCCGGCAGGTCGTCGGGGAACACGAGCGTGACACCGGCCCGTGAGCACAGCGACTCCAGGGCGGGCCGGACGCCGCGACCCTCCGGGCTCGGCCCGAACATGGTCCCGACGCAGGCCGTGAAGTACACGACCTCGCGGGAGCCCCCCGGAGCGGCGGCCCCGGC
>JAJXWF010000073.1 GCA_021781735.1 Actinomycetes bacterium | reverse complement strand
GGGCCGGTCGTTGGCTGATCTGGACCCGTGCCCCCTGGGATCCGACCGGACCTGTGACGGTTGCTGGAGCCACGCTCATGGCTGCTTCCTCTCCAGAAGTGATATTGAAGTGATATCACTTTCCGGGGTCGGGCGGAAGCGTTTCACCGTGGGATCGACCTGCAGTTCCCGGAACGTTCGACGTTCTTCCGCGACTACGCGGGAAAACGTCGAACGTTGTTGTGTCCGGACGGTTATCCACAGGCTCGGATGCGCGAGGCGTCCGGGTGGGTCAGGGTGGTGCCATGCACCCGCGTCAGTCCGTGCCCGCGGACCTGCTCGCCCTGGCCGCCCGCCAGGGCGGCGTGGTCAGCCGCGAGCAGTGCCTCGGATCGGCCCTGTCGCCCCATGCCGTCGAGCGCCTGCTCGCCACAGGGGCGTGGACGCCGCTCGCCCGCGGCATCTACCTCACCCACACCCAGCGTCCGTCGTTCGAGGCCACCTGCTGGGGCGCGATGCTCGCCGGAGGGCCCCGCGCGGTCATCGGTTTCGAGGCGGCGGCCCGCCTGCACGGGCTCGCCGTCGGCGAGCCGTCGGTCGTCGAGGTGTTCGTTCCCGGGCCCCACCGACGTCGGCCGGGAGCGCCGTGGGCCTTCGTGACCGCCGACCGGCGCGGCCGGGGCGAGCCGTCGCGCACGCTACTGGACGATACAGTGCTCGACGTCGCCACCCACCTCGCCCGCGACGCCGACCTCATCGCGTGGCTGGCGGACGTCCTGGGCGCTCGCCGCACCTCCCCGCGTCGCCTGCTCGCCGCTCTCGACGAGCGGGCCCGATACCCACGCCGCCTACTGGTGCGCCAGATCCTCGGTGACGTCGCCGACGGCGTCCACAGCACCCTCGAGCGCAGCTACCGTCGTGACGTCGAGATCGCTCACGGCCTTCCCCGGGGACGCCGGCAGGCCCAGCTCGCCGGTCGGTCCGACGTGTACTACGACGACCAGGGTGTCGTGGTCGAACTCGACGGCCGTCTTGGCCACACCGGCTCCGGGGCCTTCCGCGACCTCGACCGCGACAACCGCAACACGGCCCGAAACCTCGTCACGCTCCGCTACGGCCACCACGACGTGACCCTGAGGCCGTGTGAGGTCGCCGAGCAGGTGGCAGGACTGCTCACGGCCCGGGGGTGGAGCGGATCGATGAGCGCTTGTGCTCGCTGTCGCGGCGCGGCCTTCGCGTAACGTTCGACGTTTTCCCGCGACTACGGGGGAAAACGTCGAACGTTGTTGGGTGGACGCCGATCGGCGTCGTCGACCGCCTACTTCTCGTCGCGCCACAGCCGGCTCGGCCACCAGGTCCAGCGTCCGAGTTCGACGGTGAGAGCCGGCACCAGCAGCGAGCGGACCACCAGGGTGTCGAGGAGCACGCCGAACGCGACGATGAACGCGATCTGCGCGAGGAACAGCAGCGGTACCACGCTGAGCGCGCCGAACGTGGCCGCGAGCACCACGCCGGCGCTGGTGATCACGCCTCCGGTGACCTTGAGGGCCATGAGCATGCCCTCGCGGGTGCCCCGCTCCTTCGACTCCTCGCGGGCGCGGGTCATCAGGAAGATCGAGTAGTCGACGCCCAGCGCGACGAGGAACACGAATCCGTAGAGCACGGTGGTGGGATCGCCGCCCGCGAAGTGGAACACGTGGTTGAACACGAGCGCCGAGACCCCCATGGTGGCGGCGAAGGACAGAACGTTCACCACGACCAGCATGAACGCCGCGACGAGTGAGCGCAGCAGCAGCGCGAGGATGATGAACACGACCGCGATGATCGTCGGCGCCACCACGGCGAGGTCGCGGTCGGCGGCGTCGCGGGTGTCGAGCGCCTGGGCGCTCTGGCCCCCCACGAGCACCTGCGGGCTCACCTGGCGCAGGTCGGTGCGCAAGCGTTGCACGGTGTCGAGGGACGCCGACGAGTCGGGCGAGGTGGTGAGGGTGGCCTGGATCAGCACCTTGCCGTCGACCTGCTTGGCGGGTTGCCCGGGCGCCAGGCCGATGAACGGGCTGCCGACGCCGCTCTCGCTGCCGAGCTTCTGAACGATCGCGTTCGCGTCGGCGGCCGGGGCGATGATCTGCACGGGACTGCCGGATCCGGCGTCGAAGTGCTGCGCGAGGATCTTCTGGCCGGTCACCGAGTCGACGGTGGTGAGGAAGGTGTCGGACTGGGAGATGCCGTTGGCCCGCAGTGTGGGAAGGAACGCCGCGGCGATGAGCAGCGCAACGATCGTGACCAGCCAGGTAGCCCTCGGGCGACGCCCGACCATGGCCGAGATCCGTCCCCAGCCGAGCTTCACCGTCAGCTGGTCGCCGCTGTGCCGGTGGTCGACGCGGGGGATCGCCGGCCAGAACAGCCAGCGGCGTCCGATCACCAGAATGGCCGGCAGGAAGGTGAGGGCCGCGAGCAGTGCGCCGATGATGCCGAGCGCCCCCACCGGGCCGAGGCCCGACGTGCCCTTGAGCTCGGCCAGGGTGAGCGCGAGCAGACCGAGCATCACGGTGAACCCGCTGGCCGCGATCGGTGCGACCGAGGCCCGCCAGGCGACCCGAAGGGCCTCCCAGGTGGACTCGCGGTCGTGCAGTTCCTCCTTGTAGCGGCTGACCAGCAGCAGGGCGTAGTCGGTGGACGCGCCGACGACGAGGATCGACAGGATGCCCTGGCTCTGGCCGCTCACCGTGATCCAGCCCTTGTCGGCGACCTGGTAGACGACGAACCCGGCTGCCGCCAGGCCGAAGACGGCGGTGAGCAGGACGACGATGGGCAGCACCGGGCTGCGGTAGACGACGAGCAGGATGACGAGCACCACGACCAGGGCGACGATCAGCAGGACCCCGTCGATGCCGCCGAACGCGGTGACGAGGTCGGCGACGTAGCCCGCGGGTCCGGTGACGTGGGCCTGGAGGCCAGTCGGCGTGAGTTGCGCGTCGATCGCCGAGTGCACGGCGTCGGCGATCGCGGTGACCGGCGACGTGCCGCCCGCGGGCGTGGCGATCTTCGCGGTGGCGAGCGACAGCACGACCATCTCGGCCTGGCCATCCTTGCTCGGGATCGGGATGGCCTGGGGGCTCGCGAGATAGTCGCTCAGTGTGGCGCCGTTGACGCTCAGCCCGGGCAGGGACGCCGCGAACTTCTGGACCGCCGCCTGATCGGTCGTGCTGAGCTTCCCCGACCCGGTCACGACGACGAGGAGCGGCAGCGAGGTGGAGTCGCTGAACGTCGACACCTCGGCCGCCACCTTCGTCGACTCGGCGGATGCCGGCAGGAAGGACGCGCTGTCGTTCTTCTGCAGCGAAGAGAGCTTGCCGATGAACTGGCCACCGACGCCGCCGATGGCCAGCCAGATGATGACCGCGAGCACGGCCCAGACCGTGACGCGGGTTCCGGTGCGAGATCTCGTCATGGTGGGGCTCCCGGGATACGATAGGTTAACAACTAACTAACATAGTTGCTCAATAATCTAGCAATTTAGCAGGTGGGGTGATGGCGGACAAGTCCTCGGAGTGGGGTGGTACCCCCACCATGGTCGCCTTGCAGCGGCTCATCGACGTGGCGTCCCTGGCCCCGATCGCGGTGGCCCGCCGCAGCGAGATGAGCGCCTCCGAACTGCACGCGCTGCGGCACCTCTCGCGGGAGGCGATCGGGCCGGCGGAGCTCGCGCGCCGCCTCGGCGTCACCACGGCGGCCACATCGGCGGTCATCGACCGGCTCGTCGCGCACGGTCATGTGGCCCGGCGTCCGCACCCCACCGACGGACGCCGCACGGTGATTCAGCTCACCGACGAGGGCCGCGCCGAGGCCCATCGCCAGCTCGGACCCATGTTCCAGCAGCTCCGCGCCCTCGACGCGTCGCTCGACCCGCACGACCGCGCGGTCGTCAACGACTTCCTCGAACGGGCGACGGCGGCGATCCGTTCGGTCATGTGACGAATTCGGCCGTACGTGGCAGGCTCGACGTCACCGACACGCGAGGGCGAGGAAGCGACATGGACGACACCACGACACCGACCGGCGAGTGGGCCACGATCTACGCCGAGCGACTGCATCACCTCGCCGGGCTCACCCAGGTGAACGCCGACGGTGCCACTCCCGAGCAGGCCGCGGCGAGCGCCGCCTGGTCCGCTCCGTTCGGGCCGCCCGAGCCGAGCGACGCCGTGACCACCGGGTCCGAGGTGCCCGGTCCGAATGGCCCGGTGCCCGTGCGCATCTACCGGCACGCCGACGGCCGGACCAGCGGGGCCGGCCTCGTGTGGTTCCACGGGGGCGGCTTCCGCCACGGCTCGCTCGACATGCCCGAGGGCGACCTCGTCGCGCGCGGCCTGGTCACCCGCACCCACGCGGTGGTCGTCTCGGTCGACTACCGGCTGTGCCACGACGGCGTCCACCATCCCGTGCCCCACGACGACTGCTTCGCCGCCTTCCGGCACACCGTCGAGCATGCCGGGGATCTCGGCATCGACCCCACCAGGGTCGCGGTCGGTGGCGCGTCCGCCGGCGGCAACCTCGCCGGCGGGGTGGCCCTCCACGGCCGGGACGCCGGCATCCTGCTGTGGCAGTCGCTGCTCGCCTACCCGGTGATGCACGCGAGCCTGCCCGAGTACTCGCCGCAGCTTCTTGCGGCCGTCGCCCGGATGCCGCGCGGCATCGGCTTCGTCGACAGGGTGCGCGAAATGAACGAGAACTACCTCGGCGGCCCGCTCGAGGAGCACGCCCGCGACCGCTATGCGTTCCCCGGCGAGGCCACCGATCTCACCGGCCTGTCACCCACCTACATCGAGAACTGCGAGTTCGACGACCTGCGGGCCAGTGGCGAGCGGTACGCCGCCCAGTTGGCCGACGCGGGCGTCGACGTGACCCTCGTGACCGCCGCCGGCGTCCCCCATGGGCACCTCAACGCGATCGGATCCCCGCTCACCGCCGCCACCCTCGACCGGTTCGCCGAGCGGCTGACGCGCTGAGCCGCCCCGGTGCCCGCACTCGTCACCAGGCGAGGACGCCGCCCCCGGCCCGATCGAAGCTGAGGGTGATCGCGTCACCGTCGACGGCGATCCCCGCGCCGAAGACGAGCATCCCGGACGCCGCCCCCGGGACGGCGTCCGACGGGATCGTGACGGGGCCGCACCTCGCGCGGGCGGCGGCGACCAGAGCCGTGGAGCCGGCGCTCTCGCGCACGTAGGCGATGAGGTCGTCGTCGGCGACGAGCCAGCGCAGGCCGCCGCGGGTGAGCGCGGCGTGCTCCCGTCGCAGGTGTGCGAGCGCGCGGTAGGTCTCGTGCGCCCGCGTATTCCACTGCTCGGGGTGGGTCCACGGCATCGGACGCCGTCCGTCCTCACCGAAGGCCCCCTCGAGGCCGATCTCGTCGCCGTAGCAGACCATCGGCACGCCCGGCAGGGTGAACATGAGAGTGGTCGCCGCGACCAGCAGGTCGTCGTCCCCGCGGATCAGGGTGGCCAGCCGGGTGGTGTCGTGGGAGCCGAGCAGGTCGAACGAGTGCACGGACGACGTCCACGGGATACCGGCGTTGAACGCGCGCATCGCCTCCACGACCGCCCCGCCGGGCAGGCGCGGCAGCTGCATCGCCTGGCCGAGGAACGACGGCGCCCAGTCGGCGCTGCGCAGCCACGTCCAGGCGGGCCGGGTGAACCCGGCGTAGTTCATCGCGCCGTGCCAGCCGTCGCCGTCGAGTTCCTGGTAGAGGTCGTGGCAGTGTTCGGCGACCACCCAGGCGTCGGACCGGGCCGAGGTCGCGGCCTCGCGGGTGCGTCGTGCCACCGCGTGATAGTCGTCCTGGGCGCCGTGACGTCCGGACATGTTCGCGACGTCGACCCGCCAGCCGTCCATCCCGTAGGGCGGGCGCAGCCACTTGCGGATCACGCCGTCGTCGCTGTCGAAGAACCGGTGCCGCAGGATCGCCGAGGAGTGGTCGAGTTTCGGCAGGCTGCGGTTGCCGAGCCAGCCGACATAGCCGGTCTCGGACCCGTCGAAGTAGTAGAACGAGCGCTCCTCGGACGCCGGGTCGGTCCGGGCCGTGCGGAACCACTCGTGGCCCGCTCCGGTGTGGTTGGTGGTCACGTCGCCCATCACCCGCAGCCCGCGCTCGTGGCAGGCGGTGATGAGCCGGGCGAACGCCTCGTCACCGCCGAGCAGCGGGTCGACGTGCTCGAAGCTGCTCGCGTCGTAGCGGTGGTTCGAGCGCGCCGGGAAGATCGGCGTGAGGTAGACGACGGTGACGCCGAGGTCGACGAGATGGTCGAGGTGTTCGACGATCCCGTCGAGGTCGCCGCCGTACAACTGTCGCCCGATCGTTGCGTGGTCGAGCTCGATGGGATCGTCCCAGCCACGGGGGACGGCCCAGTCGGGCAGCTCGCGGCCGGCGGCGGCGTCCGATCGGGCGAAGCGGTCGGGGAAGATCTGGTAGACGATCGCGTCCCGCGCCCACGCCGGAGGCGGCGCGAACGTCGACACCCGGAAGTCCTCGGCGTCGGTGACGTCGCGCCGATGGGTGCCCGAGGCGTTGATCCACGCGTAGCCGAGCGGGCCGCCGCGCACCAGCCAGCGGTAGTGGGTCACCGGGTTGTGCAGCGGGATCTCGGCTCGCCACCAGGTGACGCCGGCGTCTCCGGGCTCGGGGCGTGCCTCGACCCAGCGCGGCTCCCCGTCGCTCAGCAGACGGACGACGCACTCCTCGACCGGAACCGTCGCGCTCGTGCGCAGTCGCACCGTCACCGAGGCGCCGGGGGTCGGGTGCTGCGGGCTGCGGAACAGTTCCGAGCCGTCGTGGTGGGGCAACTGTGACAGGGGGATGGTGGTCATGCTCGGCTTCCGGTGGGGGCGGTGGTCCACACGGCAACCTAGGGCTTTCGCGGGCGCCGGTCCATCCCCGGCATCGGGCGGTGCGCGCCCCTGCGGTGCGCCGCGGGGAATATCGCCGATCCGCTGGATAGCGCTTTCCTCTTCGGGTAGCCTGCGGCATACGGAATCGGCGCCGACGACGGACCGCGGGTGATCGCGGCCACTGCACGGCGGGCGCGGGCCCGATGACGACGACGTCGACGAGGGGAGTCGGGAATGACCGATCCAACTGGACGCACCGTGCTGCTCGCGGGGGATTCGACCGTGGCCAACTACCCGGCGGTGGAACGGCCGATGTCGGGGTGGGGCGAGCACCTGGGCGGACACCTCAACGCCCTGCTGAACCACGGGCGCGGTGCGGACGCCGAACCCCTGCACGTCGGGGTGGCGAACTTCGCCAAGAATGGCGCGAACACCTCGAGCCATCGGGGGGAGGGCCTCTGGGACGCGTTGCTGTGGACCGCGCGCCCCGGCGATGTGGTGGTGATCCAGTTCGGCCACAACGACCAGAAGCTGCCGACGCTGGCCGCCGCGGGCGGCTACCGGCGCAACCTCGCCGCGATGGTCGCCGACTGCCGCGACCGCGGTCTCGTCCCGGTGCTGTGCACGCCGGTCGGGCGCCGCACGCTGGGCGAGGGCCTCTACGTGAGTTCGCACGGGGAGTATCCCGGTGTGGTGCAGGACCTCGCGGGACACCTGGGCGTGGCCCTGGTCGACGTCGAGGCCCTGAGCGCCCGGATCTATGAGGCCCACGGACCCGACGACTCGCGCCGCCTGTTCATGCACCTCGGCCCGTGGCAGCACCATCTGTGGCGCGACGGCGTCGCCGACGACACGCACTTCACGCTGCGCGGCGCGAGCGAGGTCGCGCTCGCGGTGGCGCGAGAACTGCTGGTCGTCGCCGGCGGCGCCCTCGGCACGGCCGGCGATCCGGCCGGCGTCCGGCGAGACTGACCGGCCCCCGGGATTTACAGGGGCACCGACCGGTGCTACCTTCATGATGAAACGATTCAAGGCATCGTCGACGATGACGGGAGATTCCGATGACCAGCCTGGCTGATCTCAGTTCCGAGGCGCGTACCCTCCTCGAGCAGCAAACCATCGAGGTGCCCAGTTGGGCCTATGGCAACTCCGGCACCCGGTTCAAGGTGTTCGGCAGTCCGGGCACGCCCCGCAACCCCTACGAGAAGATCGCGGACGCCGCCCAGGTGAACCGGTTCACGGGGCACGCCCCGCGGGTGTCCCTGCACATCCCGTGGGACAAGGTCGACGACTACTCCGACCTGGCACGTTTCGCCCGCGACCACGGGGTCACGATCGGCATGATCAACTCCAACGTGTTCCAGGACGACGACTACAAGCTCGGCAGCCTGTGCAACCCGGACGCCGGCGTGCGACAGAAGGCGGTCGACCATCACCTCGAGTGCCTTGACATCATGCGGGCAACCGGCAGCCACGAGCTGAAGATCTGGCTCGCCGACGGCCTCAACTACCCCGGCCAGGACGACCTGCGCTCGCGCCAGGAGCGACTGGCCGAGGGCCTGGCGAAGATCTACGCCGAACTCGGCGACCGCGAGCGGCTGGTGCTCGAGTAAAAATTCTTCGAGCCCGCGTTCTACGCCACCGACGTGCCCGACTGGGGCACCTCGCTGGTGCACTGCCTCGCGCTCGGCGACAAGGCGTTCGTGGTCCTCGACACCGGCCACCACGCACCCGGCACCAACATCGAGTTCATCGTCGCCCAACTGCTGCGGCTCGGCAGGCTCGGGGCGTTCGACTTCAACTCCCGGTTCTACGCCGACGACGACCTCATCGTCGGGGCCGCCGACCCTTACCAGCTGTTCCGCATCATGAACGAGATCGTCATCGCGGGCGCGTTGCGTCCCGACTCGGGCGTCAACTTCATGCTCGACCAGTGTCACAACATCGAGGACAAGATCCCGGGTCAGATCCGCTCGATCATGAACGTCCAGGAGGCCACCGCGAAGGCGTTGCTGGTCGACCGCGAGGCGCTCGCGGGGGCGCAGACGGCGGGCGACGTGCTCGGCGCGAACGGGGTGCTGATGGACGCCTACAACACCGACGTCCGCCCGTTGCTCGCCGAACTGCGCGAGCAGCACGGGCTGGCGCCCGACCCGTTGAAGGCGTTCCTGGCCACCGACTACCTCGCGACGATCGCCCGTGAGCGGGTGGGCGGGCAGCAGGCCGGCTGGGGCGCCTGACATGCGTGGGGTCGGCTCGTTCGCCGCCGTCGATCTGGGGGCGACCAGTGGCCGGGTGATGCTGGCCACGCTCACCCCGGACGCCGACGGGGCGCGGGTCGACCTCCGCCAGGTGCGCCGGTTCAGCCATGACCCGCTGCCGGTGTCGGGGGAACTGCACTGGAACGTGTCCCGGTTGTTCAGCGAGGTGCGCGAGGGCCTGCGGGACGCCGAACGCCTGGCGGGTGGGCTGAGCGGCATCGGCGTCGACACGTGGGCGGTCGACTACGGACTGCTCGACCGGTCGGGCGCGCTGCTCGGCGATCCGTTCAACTACCGCGACCCCCGCACCCTGGGCGTCCCCGAGCAGATGTTCGCGCACGTGTCGGCGTCGCAGTTCCACGCCCGCTGCGGGCTGCAGGTGCAACCGTTCAACACGATCTTCCAGCTCGTCGCGGCCGCCCGCACCACCACGTGGGCCGACGTGCGGCACCTGCTGCTGATGCCCGATCTGTTCGGCTTCTGGCTCACCGGGCGCGCGGTGGCCGAGATCACCAACGCCTCGACCACCGGACTGCTCGACGTGCGCCACCGCATCTGGTCGCGGGCCACCCTCGACGACCTGCGTTCGATCTGGGGGATACCCGCCGCCGACTTTCTGCCCGACCTCGTCGAACCCGGCACCGTGCTGGGCCCGGTCTCGGCATCGGTGCTCGGCACGGACGCCGAGATGGTTGCCGTCGGCACCCACGACACCGCCTCGGCGATCGTGGCCGTGCCGGCTTCCGGGAGCGACTTCGCCTACATCAGCTCGGGCACGTGGTCGCTCGTCGGCCTCGAACTCGATGCCCCGGTGCTCACCGAGGCCAGTCGCGAGGCGAACTTCACCAATGAACTCGGCGTCGACGGCACGGTCCGCTACCTGCGGAACATCACGGGCCTGTGGGTGCTCAGCGAGTCGATCCGCACGTGGGCCGAGGCGGGCCTGCGGGTCGACCTCGCCAACCTGATCGCGGCGGCGTCCGACCTGCCCGCGCTGGGCACGGTCGTCGATATCAACGACGCGACCCTGCTGCCCCCCGGCGACATGCCCACCCGGATCGCGGCGCTGGCGGCGGCTGCGGGGGAGCCCGTGCCGCACAGCCCGGCCGAGTTCACCCGCTGCATCCTCGACTCGCTGGCCCTCGCCCACCGGTTGGCCGTGCGGCAGGCCTGCGAGCTTGCCGGGCGCGACGTCTCGGTCGTGCACATGGTCGGCGGCGGCACGAACAACGAACTGCTGTGCCGGCTGACCGCCGAGGCCACCGGGCTCACCGTCGTCGCCGGACCGGACGAGGGCACCGCCCTCGGGAACGTGCTCGTCCAGGCGCGGGCGCTCGGGGCGCTCGAGGGTGATCTCGATGCGCTCCGCCGGGTCGCGGCGGCGTCCTGCGACCTCACCCGGTACCGGCCGGGCACAGTGGCCGGCCTCGGCGAGGACGCCTGGCGGCGGGCGGAACGGCGCATCACGGGATCGGCGGGCGCCCCGCTGGTTCCTCCCCACCACAGACCATCACCATCAACCACCACGAGGAGATGACATGACCATCGTGAGCGACCTGCTCGCCCGGTCCAACCGATTGGGTGCCGACAAGCGCACCACCAACTTCGCCGGCGGCAACACCTCGGCCAAGGGGTCCCTGGCCGACCCGGTGACCGGTGAGGACGCCCCGATCCTGTGGGTCAAGGGGTCCGGCGGCGACCTCGGCACGCTCAAGGCGGCCGGACTGGCGGTGCTGCGGCTCGACCGGCTGCAGGCCCTGCAGCACGTGTACCCGGGTGTCGAGCGCGAGGACGAGATGGTCGCGGCCTTCGACTACTGCAAGCACGGCCCGGGCGGCGCGGCCCCGAGCATCGACACGGCGTCCCACGCCCTGGTCGACATGCCCCACGTCGACCACCTGCACCCCGACGCCGGCATCGCGATCGCGACCGCCGCCGACGGCGAACGGCTCACCCGGCGGATCTTCGGTGGGAAGGTCGGCTGGATCCCGTGGCGTCGCCCCGGCTTCCAGCTGGGCCTCGACACCGCCCAGCTGCAGCGCGAGCACCCGGAGATGATCGGCGCGGTCCTCGGCGGCCACGGCATCACCGCATGGGCCGGGACCAGCGATGAGTGCGAGGCGAACTCGATGTGGATCATCGAGACCGCCCAGCGCTGGATCGACGAGCACGGCGTGCCCGAGCCCTTCGGGGCGGTGCGTCCCGGCTTCGAGCCGCTGCCGGACGCCGATCGGCGCGCCCGCGCCGTGGCCCTGTTCCCGGTGCTGCGCGGCATGGCGTCGACCGACCGGCCGATGGTCGGCCACTTCACCGACACCCCCGAGGTGCTCGACTTCGTGAGCCGGGAGAAGATGCCGGCCCTGGCCGAGCTCGGCACGAGCTGCCCCGACCACTTCCTGCGCACCAAGGTCAAGCCGATGATCGTCGACCTGCCGGCGTCCACCCCGCTCGATGACGTGCTCGCCGCACTGCCCGCCGTGCACGACCAGTACCGCGCCGACTACGCCGGCTACTACGAGCGGAACAAGACCCCCGAGTCGCCGGCGATGCGCGGGGCTGACCCGGCGATCATCCTGGTTCCCGGCGTCGGCATGTTCAGCTTCGGCAAGGACAAGGCCACCGCCCGGGTGGCCGGGGAGTTCTACGTCAACGCGATCAATGTGATGCGCGGCGCGGAGGCCCTGTCGACCTACGCCCCGATCGACGAGTCGGAGAAGTTCCGGATCGAGTACTGGGCGCTCGAGGAGGCCAAGCTGCGACGGATGCCCCAACCGAAGCCGCTGGCCACCCGGATCGCGCTGGTCACCGGCGGCGGGTCGGGCATCGGCAGGGCCACCTGCGAGCGGCTGGTCGCCGAGGGCGCCTGCGTCGTGGTCGCCGACCTCAATGCCGACACCGCCGCGGCGGTCGCCGAGGAACTCGGCGGACCCGACAAGGCCATCGGAGTGCGGGCCGACGTGAGTGACGCGGAGGCCGTGCAGGCGATGATCGACGCGGCGGTGCTCGCCTTCGGCGGGGTCGACCTGGTCGTCAACAACGCCGGCCTGTCGCTCAGCAAGCCGCTGCTCGAGACCACCGAGGCCGACTGGGACCTGCAGCACAACGTCATGGCCAAGGGGTCGTTCCTCGTGAGCCGGGAGGCGGCGCGGGTGATGATCGCCCAGGGCCTCGGCGGCGACATCATCTACATCTCGAGCAAGAACTCGGTGTTCGCGGGGCCGAACAATATCGCCTACTCCGCGGCGAAGGCCGACCAGGCCCACCAGGTGCGGCTGCTGGCCGCCGAGCTCGGCGAGCACCAGATCCGGGTCAACGGCATCAACCCCGACGGCGTCGTGCGCGGCTCGGGCATCTTCGCCGGTGGCTGGGGCGCGGCCAGGGCGAAGGTCTACGGCGTCCCCGAGGAGGAGTTGGGCCAGTACTACGCCCAGCGGACCCTGCTCAAGCGCGAGGTGCTGCCGGAGACCATCGCCAACGCGGTGTTCGCGCTGACCGCCGGCGACCTCACCCACACCACCGGCCTGCACATTCCGGTGGACGCCGGAGTGGCGGCCGCGTTCCTGCGGTGAGGGGTCGGGCCCCGGGTCCGACCGCATCGACCCGCCGGGGAGGTCCGGAGCCTAGCCTGGAATCAGCGCGTGCTGATTCTCCGCGCTGCCGTTCCGGGATCCCAGGAGGAGACCATGGCTGCCACACGAACTCTCATCCTCAGCGCGGCGCTGGTTCTGATCGGCGCACTGATCGGGCCTGCGAACCAGGCTTTCGCGGAGGTGGTGGTGACGTACACCGACGTTGCGGTGACCGGTGCCGTGGCCACGAACGTCACCGGCGTGAACGCCGAGGGCGTGATCGCCGGGTACTACCTGGGCGGCAAGAAGGGCACGACCGTCTCCGGGTTCACCATGAATGGCACCACCACCTCGACGATCGCGATCAAGGGAGCGACCAGCACCAGGGTGAATGCGATCAACGACAGTGGAACCGTCGTCGGGGGCTACGTCGACCGTCGGGGCAATGAGCACGGCTTCGTCCGCACCGCCGCCGGCACGGTGACCATGCTCGACGACCCGGACATGGTGGTCACCAAGGCCGTCCGTAACTACGGCACCGTCGCCACCGGGATCAACTCATCCGGAGTGGTGGTCGGCTATTACTACACGACCGGCCCGGACAAGACAGACGCCGACATCTACGTCACCCACAACCACGGTTTCGTCCGTTCGGGCGTGGGGACGTTCACCACCTATGACGCTCCCGATGCGGCTGTGGGCGGCCTCCCGAGCGTGGGCACCCGGCTGTTCGGGATCAACGACGCCGGCGACATGGTGGGCGCCTACACCTACAACGTCGGTCCCGAGATCGGGCCCGACACCCGCAACAGCGGCTTCGAGATCACCGTGAGCGGAACGTTCACCGAGATCGTCCATTCCGATCCCGACACGATCCTGAACGCCTGCTACTGGACCGAACCCCACGGGATCAACGACGAGGGGGTGATCGTCGGCAATTCCGGCAACGGCTGCGCGGGCACCGAGGGCGGATGGCTGCTGTCCGGCGGCACGTTCACAACCCTGGCCTACCAGACCGCGGATGACATCGGTCAGTACGCCTTGGCGTACGGTATCAACAATTCCGGTGTGATCGGTGGCAGCTGGGGCAACGGCATCGGCGTCAGGCACGGCTTCACCGCCACGACCAGCTGAACCGCGAGCGACGCGACAGGGGCCCGGAGGAGTCTTCGGGCCCCTGTCGCGTGCTACCGGGTGTGATACTCGGGGATGCAGGTGGCGCACCCGTCGAACCCGTCGTGCAGCGCGTCGATGAGCTGGTAGTAGCCCAGGCGATGGTACTGGTCGATCCGCTCGACCCACACGCAGTCGAGCCGATGCACCTCCATCCGCCTCGGGTTCCGGTTCGCCACGAAGGCGGGAACGCTGACGGTGGTGCGGGGCAGTTCCTTCACCGACACGGACGCTGCCGCGCTCACCGACCCCTCGGCGAAGGTTACGGGACCCGGGTCGATCTCCAGGGTGAGCGCCGCCGGCACCACGTAGTCGTTGATCGCGATATCGACCTCGTCGGAGTCGATCGCGAGTGACAGCGGGCTGATCGGCACTGTCCGCGACAGCAGCGGTGGGATCACCCGGATCGCCGGGATCATCGGGCGGACCAGGCCGGACACCTGATCGACGAGCCAGTCGATGATGTCGTCGGGCACCCCGAGGCCGGTCAGGCGCAGGTCGAGATCGAAGTCGGTGATGCTGGCGCTCACCCCGGTGTCGAGGCCGGAGGTGACGG
>JAJXWF010000268.1 GCA_021781735.1 Actinomycetes bacterium | reverse complement strand
CCTGGGCACGCTCTCCGACCGGACGCGCACCTCGCGCAACCGGCGCACGGCGGTCCGGTTCCGGGCGCTGGCGATCTCGATGGGCGGCCTGATGATCAAGGTCGGCCAGTTCCTGTCGGCCCGCCTCGACGTGCTGCCGCCCGAAGTCACCGCCGAACTGTCGGGCCTGCAGGACGAAGTGCCGCCGGAGGACTTCGAGGCGATCCGGGAGGTGGCCCACGCCGAGTTGGACCTGCCGCTGTCGGAGCACTTCGCGTGGTTCGACGCCGAACCGCTCGCCGCGGCGTCCCTCGGCCAGGCGCACCGGGCCAGGCTGCAGGACGTCGACGCGGCCGAGCTGGGGTTCGGCGACGTGGTCGTCAAGGTCCAGCGTCCGCACATCCAGCAGGTGATCGACGTCGACCTGGCCGCGCTGCGGCGGGTCGGCGGGTGGCTGACCCACTACCGGCCGATCGCAGACCGGGCCGATGTCCGGGGGCTGGTCGAGGAGTTCGCCGCCACCACCCGGCAGGAGGTCGACTACCTCGCCGAGGCGGGGAACGCCGAGACATTCGCCGACAACTTCGCCGACGATCCCCGGGTCGGCGTGCCGCGGGTCGTCTGGGAGCTGACGTCCCGTCGCGTGCTCACCCTCGAGGACGTCAGTGCGATCAAGATGAGCGATCACGACGCCATCACCAGGGCCGGCATCGACCGGGCCGAGGTCGCCCGGGTGCTGGCCGACACCTATCTCCAGCAGATCTTCACCGACGCCTTCTTCCACGCCGACCCGCACCCCGGCAACCTGTTCGTCACCCCGCGCCCGCACCCGGCGCCCGGCAGACCCGCCTGGCGCCTCACCTTCATCGACTTCGGGATGGTCGGCCGGGTCCCCGACAAGCTGCGGGAAGGACTGCGTGAGGCGCTGATCGCGGTCGCGACGCGGGACGGGGCCCGGCTCGTGGGCAGCATGAAGACCCTCGGCGTGCTGCTGCCCGCGGCAGACCTGAAGCTGATCGAGCGGGCCACCATGCAGGTGTTCGAGCGGTTCGGCGGCATGAGTATGGGGGAACTGCGCGACATCGACCCCGCGGAGATGATGCGCTTCGGGCTGCAGTTCCGCGACCTGATGATCGACCTGCCGTTCCAGCTTCCCGACAACCTGCTGCTGCTGGGGCGCTCGATCGGGATGCTGTCGGGCATCTGCACCGGACTCGACCCCGGGTTCAATATCTGGGGCACGATCACGCCCTACGCCACCAAGCTTGTGGCCGAGGAGGGCACCTCGACCGCGCAGATGGTGATGGGCGAGGCGGGGAAGCTCGCGCGGATCGCGCTGGGCCTTCCCGGCCGGGTCGACCGGGTCCTCACCATCGCCGAACGCGGCGAGCTCACTGTGCAGACGCCGCTGCTCAACCTGCAGATGCGGCGGCTGGAGCGGGCGCTGACCGGCGCCAACGGCGTCCTGGTCTTCGCGGCCGTGCTGATCGCCGGTGCCCTCGTGACGCGGTCCGATCCCACCCTCGGCCGGTGGCTGATGGGCGGCTCCGCCGTCCCGCTGCTGTGGGCCGCCTTCGCCGGACGCCGGCGGCGTCCGGGCCGGTTCTGACCCGGCACGTCCGCGCCCTCGTCGGCACCTCACCTCCGCCCTCGGCGCCTCGCCGCCCGCTCCTCTGGTCGGGCGCCTGTCAAGCGTCGTCGCGCGGACCGGCGGGGACGCGAGCACCGTCGGGTCGGTTGTCAGTCGTTTTTGGGGACGCCGCCCGCTGGCGCCGCATGAGGTGGTGGACGATCGTCGCGACGACGACGAGCGTGCTGGTGGCGGGGCCGAAGGCGCCGGTGTGCTGCTGGATGGCCAGCCCGACCAGCCCGGGGACCACCGCGGCGCCGAGGGCGGAGGCGGCGGCCTGGTACCCGACGACCCGGTCGGCGACCTCCGGGGAGGTGCGCTCGGCGGTGGTGAGGATGAGCAGGGGGTACACCGGGGCGCAGGCCAGCCCGAACAGCACCACCGCGGCCATGCCGGCCGTGGGGAAGGGGAGATTGACCAGCACGGCGGCGAGGCCCAGCAGGCCGACCGCGGTCGTCAGCACGGGCCACGCGCCGATCCGCTCGGCCAGCCAGCCGAAGCCGAGCCGACCGACCACCAGGGTCAGCCAGTAGCCCGACGCGAGGCCGCCGGCGACAACGGCGTCCACACCGAGGTGCTGGGTGAGGAACGTGTAGCCCCAGATGGCCACGGCGGACTCGATCCCGGACTGCACCAGCACGGCGGCCAGCCCGAGGACGGCGCCCGCACGCCAGGGGGCCGTGGCCCGCGGTCCGTCGCCCGGCGCGGCGCGTGCGTCCGGGGCCGGTCCGGGACGCCAGTGCCGGCGTCCGGCCGTGAACAGGCCGCCGATCACCAGCAGCAGGGCGGAGACGATCAGGTAGGCCGTGCGCCAGCCGCCGCCGACGGCGAGGGTCACCGTGACGACGAGTGGGGAGACCACCGCGCCGACCCCGTAGCAGGCGTGCAGCAGATTGATCCGCCGCGGCCCGAAGGTGCGCGCCGCGTACGCGTTGATGGTCGCGTCGATCGCGCCGGCCGCCAGCCCGAGCACAGCGACGCTGGCGAGGAACTGCCACCAGGTGACACTGAGCGCGGATCCCGCCAGCGCCAACCCCGAGGCGAGGGTGCCCACGGCCAGCAGGCGGCCGACACCGAGCCGCCGGGCGACCCGGGCGGCTGTGGTGGTCGACACCAGGCTGGCCGCCACCCCGACCGGGGGGATCATGCCGGCCGCCGCCAGTGACACACCGAACGACAGGCGCAGCGTCGGCCACGCGACGCCGAGCATCGACGGGGGTAGGGCGATGCTGAAGAAGGCCAGGTAGGCCAACACGACGACGAACACGGGGGTCCCCAAACGGTTTCGGTGGTCACAGCGGCACCATGCGCTGACCAGACCGGGACGCCTGCCACTCAGCAGTGGATCGGAGCAGGCACGCGTACGACCGGAACGTCAGCGCCGCGTGCCCCGGATACCGGGAGAACCCTTCATGTCGGCGATGCTACCGCTGGACCCGCCGGTCGCGTCGCGACCAGCGCACGGAGCCGGATGGCGTCCCCGATCGG
>JAJXWF010000267.1 GCA_021781735.1 Actinomycetes bacterium | reverse complement strand
GGACAATCCAGAGCCCGCGGATGCGTCTCTTCGCACGCGCGTTGTTGAGGAAGTCAAGGAGCGCATCATCTCTGGCGACCTCCCGGTCGGTGCACGGCTCCACGAGCGCAACCTCAGTCAAGAGCTTGGCGTCTCCCGTGTGCCGCTGCGCGAAGCCATCCTGACCCTCGCCGCGCAGGGACTTATCGAGATTCACCCGCGGGTCGGCGCGTTCGTCAAGCCGATGAGCAGGGCGTACGTCGAGGACCTGTTCGAGGTGCGGTGGGCACTCGAGCCCCTCGCCGCGTCCTTGGCGGCCAAGAACCGTACCGACGAGCACCTGGCCGAGCTCGAGCGACTGCTGCGCGAGGAACAGGCCGCACTCGCAGCGGGGGACGACAAGCGCGGCTCCCTCGCGAACGCAGAGTTCCACCTCGTGATCCTCAAGGCGAGCGGAAACGACCTGCTCTACTCGATCATCGCCCCGCTGCACTCGCAGATCCAGCGACTTTTCCGGCGGACGATCGTCAGCATCTCCGACAAGCTCAGCGTCGACCACGGGCTTACCCTGGACGCAGTCCGGGACCGGGACGCCGAAAGAGCAGCGGAGATCGCCCGCCGGCACGTGGAAGAGACCCGCGAGCACAGCATCGCGCTCGCCGACTGAACCACCCGATCGGCCGGCAGCCACGCGCGTGGGACGGGCACGATCGCCGCAGGCAAGACGATGCCCCGGCGGGGGGGCCGGGGCATCGTCGCTGGGGGACCGCCCGGGATCAGGCCGTCTCGGCAGTGGCGGTGGAGTCGGGCACGGCGGCCTCGGCGTGGCGGGGCTTGACGAGCCACTCGGCGAGCCACGCGTACACGGGCCCGAGAGCATTCATCGCGATGACCGCGATCCATGCGACCCACGGGTTCGAGGTGTCCCAGCCGAAGCCCCCGAAGAAGGTCGCGAAGAACGAGGCGAAGCCGAAGAACATGCCCGGGATGAGCGAGAAGACCTTGACCCGTCCGGTGTACATGAGCGCCGAGTTGACGACCAGGATGATGAGTGCCAGGACGGTGTCCTGGGCGATCGTGGAGGTACCCAAAGAGGTGCCGATGCGCTGGTCGAGCAGGACGATGATCAGCGCGTAGGTCGACCCGACGGGCATCGCCGCCCACAGGCGCTTCATCACCGCGAGGTGTGGCCCGCCTGCCAGGTAGGTCCCGGCCCACGCGATGAAGATGGCCCAGGGAGGAAGGTGCAGAGCGTTGCCGCCGACGAACGCCGTGGTCGCGGCAAGGATGGACGCCACGATCTCATGAGGAACCTTGCTGAGCATTGCCGTGTCTCCGTTCTGGTGAGAAGCAGGTGATGGGAGCCGCGCGGTCAGCGGCGGAACAGCTCGGTCGACTTCTGGGTGCGAGCGACGACGCGCCCGCCCTTGATCACTGCCGTACGCACGGCCCGGTCCAGCAGCCCCGTCGGACCGTCCGCGGCATCGAGGACGACCAGGTCGGCGCGATCGCCGACCTTCACGCCGTACCCGCTGGCGATCCCGATGATCTTGGCGTTGGAGTAGGTGATCGTCTGGAGCAGGTGCCGGAAGTCGTCGGGCGAGCCCATGTGCCCGACCTGCGCCATGAAGAGCGCGACGTCCAGAAGGTCCGCGTTGCCGAACGGAGTAAAGGCATTGCGCACGTTGTTGCTGGACAGGCCCACGTTGATGTCGACGTCCCACATCAGCTTGACGGGCGCGACCCCTCGCCGGATGTTGTGGTCGTCGTTGCGTGCGTTGAGGTGCATGTCAGTGAAGGGAAGCACGACGATGTTCAGATCTGCCTGCTTGATCCGGTCCCAGACCTCCACCCGGTGCGAACCTGACAGGGACGCGAGCGACGTCATGTGCCCGAGCGTGACGCGACCCTGCATCCCGCGCTCGATCGTGACGTCGGCGATGTGCTCGACGAGGGCGTAGCGAGGGTCAGAGTCGTCCACCCAGAAGTCGGTGTGCATGTCCACCGGGACGTCATACTTCTCCGCGAGGTCAAAGACCTGCCGGATGTGCTCCTTGCAGGTGTCGACGTCGGGCTCGTTGTACGTACACCCGCCCACAACGTCCGCGCCGTTGCGCAGGCACTCTTCCATCATCTCGATCGTGCCGGGAGCCTTGATGATGCCTTCCTGGGGGAACGCGACCACCTGAAGGTCGATCATGCCGCGATACTCATCCCGCAGTGTGAGCATGGCATCGGCGCCGATCGTGTGAGCGATCGGGTCGACGTCCGGCTGCGTGCGGATCGCTGTCGTGCCCTGCGCGATCGCCATGTCCAGGACCTTGCGTGAACGCTCGAGGACGTCGTCCATGGTGAACCGCGACTTGAGCGCACCGGTGACCTTGATCGCGCCCTCGAGGGTGCCGGCCAGGTTCGGCATCCGTTCGTCGAGTAGCGCCTTGTCGAGGTGCAGGTGGGTCTCCACGAATCCCGGGAGCACCGCACGACCCTCGCAGTCGATGACATCCTCCGTCGGGACGTCAGAAAGCGTTCCTACCGGTGCCACCTTCGCGATCGTGCCGTTCTCGATCAGCAGATCCTGGGCTTCGGGGTAGTCGTCGAGACGGGCGTTCTTCAGCAGCAGTGCCGACATGATGTCTCCAAGAGATCCGAGATGCGTGGAGCGATGCACACAGCCCGGGCACTGGCATCGGCCGCGCTGCGAGTCATCACCATTGGTATACCACGTGGCGAATCGGCGCGCGGAAGAATCGGACAGCAAGATTTGCGCGCGGCGGGAAGCGCCTCCGGGCGTCGTTGCCCGCGCTCAGCGAAACCGTTGCCGGAGCTGGTGCCGAGGGGCCGCCTGCTGCGCCGAGGAGCTGCGTTCGGCGAGCAGCCGGCGTCGCCCGCGAGCTCCGTATCCCGACTGGCTTGTCATCTCGCAGGTGATCGGTGACAGTTCCCGACGGGCCGGTATGCGAACGGCGCCGAACCCGTGACGGTTCATACTGGCTGTGTGCGCTCGTCGTCGGATCGCTGACGACGGCGCTGTGGTACCCGTGGCATGCCAGGGTCACCGGCGTTGCCACTCGCGCCACCGGGTCCGTGGCATCGTGGCTGACCTCCTGGTGGCCGC
>JAJXWF010000266.1 GCA_021781735.1 Actinomycetes bacterium | reverse complement strand
GACATCGAAGTCGCTGTCGAGGCAGCCCTGCACCTCGTCGAGCAGCGACGTGAGGTGACCGTCGAGGAAGCAGGTGTCGTCGACGATCACGTGGACGCTCACCACGGGGAGTCCGGTGGCCACGAGGCTCGCGTGCAGATCGTGCACGTCGTGGACGTGCTCGACGGCCAGGATCCGCCGGCGGACGCTGGCCAGGTCGAGTCCCTTGGGCGTCGACTCGAGCAGCACGTCGACGGCCTCACGCAGCAGGCGGATCGTCCGCGGGATGATCAGCACACCGATCACCAGCGACGCGACGGCGTCGGCCCGCAGCCAGCCGGTGGTGGCGATGACCGCCGCGGCGATCAGCACCGCGACCGAGCCGAGGGCGTCGTTGAGCACCTCGAGGAACGCGGCGCGCAGGTTCATGCTGGCCCCCCGACCGCCGGCCAGCACGATCAGACCGACGATGTTGCCGACGAGTCCGACCACCCCGAACACGAGCATGACTCCGGAGGTCACCACGGGTGGCGCGACCAGCCTCCGGACGCCTTCGACCAGCACGAAGACGCCGACGCCCAGCAGCACCGCGGCCTGGGCCGCCGCTCCCAGCACCTCGGCGCGCCGATACCCCCAGGTGCGCGCGGCGGTCGCCGGACGCCGTGACAGCACCGCAGCGACCAGCCCGAGGATCAGCCCGGCCACGTCGGTGAGCATGTGACCGGCGTCGGCGAGCAGCGCGAGGCTGCCCGACATCAGCGCGCCCACCACCTCCACGGCGAGCACGACGACGGTGATGCCGAGCACGATCGCCAGCCGTCCCCGGTGATCGGCCAGTTCCGCCGCGCCATGGGAATGGTCGTGATCACCGCTCATGGCGCGCCTCCCCACGGCCCGCGGAGCCGAGCCGCGGGCAGGCGACCACGGCGTCACCGGTGAGCCCGAGCAGTCGTTCGGCGGCCGACAACAGGTCCATCGTCGCGTCCGGGTGTGCCAGTGAGTAGACCGAGGCGCGGCCCTCGGCCCGCACCGTGACGATGCCGCAGTCGAGCAGGCAGGCGAGATGGCGGCTCACGGTCGACTGCGCCAGCCCGAGGTGCCGGGTGAGGTCGACGACCCGGTGCTCCCCGAGCGCCAGATGCTGCACGATCGTCAACCGCGATCGGTCGCCGAACCCTCGGAACAAACAGGCGGACGCATCCACGGCGCGCCCCTCATCGGCGGACGGAGCATCGAGCTGCATGCTTGTCATCGCCATTCAGCGATCATAACGAGTTCAGGCGCCGCGAGGTGCGTACATGATCACGCCGACCCCGACCAGGCAGATCAGTGCGCCGAGAATGTCGTAGCGATCGGGCCGGTAGCCGTCGACGACCGCTCCCCAGATCAGGGACGCCGCGACGAACACCCCGCCGTAGCCGGCCAGCACCCGGCCGAAGTGGGCGTCCGGCTGCAGCGTCGTGATGACCCCGTAGACCCCCAGCACCACCACACCCGCTCCGACCCACAGGGTGCCCTTGTGCTCGCGCAGACCCTGCCACACCAGCCACGACCCTCCGATCTCGGCGAGCGCGGACGCGAGGAACACCAGGATCGACTGCAGCGTGCGCATGGGGACATCCTTCCGGCCGTGCCGGGCGTCACGGCGTCCGGACGGCGGTGTGGTGCTCGCTGATCCACCGGGCGGCGAGCAGGCCGGACGCCGCCGTGAGCACCGCCGCCGCGACCACCGTGGCGTCGAGCCCGAGCACCTGCGCGAGGATACCCGCCATCAGTGCCCCGGCGGCGTAGCCGAAGTCTCGCCAGAACCGGTAGGCGCCCAGCGCCTTGGCCCGCCACGCCGGGTGGGCGTGGTCGGAGACCGAGGCGATGAGCGCCGGGTAGACCATGGCGGTGCCGATGCCGAGAACCACCGCCGAGGAGACGCCCGCGGCCAGCGGCCAGCGCAGCAGGGTCAGAGCCAGGACGAACGCCCCCGACTGGACGAACATGCCGGCGACGATCAGCGGCCGGCGCCCGAGCCTGTCGGCGAGGTGGCCGGTCCAGGTCTGGCCGACCCCCCACAGCAGCGGGTAGAGGCCCTTGATCAGGCCGATCGCCGCCAGACCGAGACCGTGGTCGGCGAACAGCAGGGGGAACACACCCCAGGTGAGGCCGTCGTTGAGGTTGTTGACCATTCCGGCCTGGCTGGCGCCCCGAAGGGATCGATGGCTCCAGCTCGTCCGGACGAAGATGCGGGCGAGCCCGGCGTCGTCCACGGCGGCCCCGGACGCCGGATGGCGCGACAACTCGAGGGAGGCGTGTGCCGAGGTGTCGCGCGCGACGAGGGACAGGCCGAGCCCGGCGAGGACGAACGCCACCCCGATCAGCTCGGGAACCGGGCGGAGCCCGTACGAGGTCGCGAGGTAGCCGGAGACCAGCGCGGTGACGCCGACGGCACCGTAGCCGGCCGCCTCGTTCAGGCCGGTGGCGAGCCCACGCCGAGCCGGTCCGACGATGTCGATCTTCATGTTGACGGTCATCGACCACGCGAGCCCCTGGTTGAGGCCGAGCAGCACGTTGGCGCCGACGATCCACCACCACGACGGCGCGAAGGCGAGCAGGAAGGGCACCGGGACGCCGACCAGCCACCCCGCGAGCAGCAGCCGCCGCCTGGTGAACCGCGCCGTCAGCGCGCCGGCGGCCAGGTTGGTCACCGCCTTGGTGAGTCCGAAGGCGATGATGAAGGAGAACACCGCCAGGTCGTTCGTGAGCCCGAAGACCCGGGGCCCCAGCAGTGGCACCGTGGTGCGCTCGAGTCCCACCAGCCCGCCCACGCACATGTTGACGACCACGAGGAGCGTGAACTGGACCCAGTTCTCCCGCAGTCCCAGTTCGACCGGGCGTGACGACACCCGGCCCCTCTCCAATACGTTCATGGGCGCCCTCCCGCCGATTCCGTTCGTATGGTATTCCATAGATTATTAGAGGAAGGAACGACGATGCGCCTCGCCCCGGATCCCGGCGCCAAGACGGCGCTCTACGACGCGTTCGCGACCACCGGCAAGGCTCTCGGCAACGGCACCCGGCTGGAACTGCTCGACCTCCTCGCCCAGGGCGAGCGCAGCGTCGACGCCCTCGCCCGG
>JAJXWF010000265.1 GCA_021781735.1 Actinomycetes bacterium | reverse complement strand
GCCGACGGGCTCGGACTCGCCGACGTCGTGGTCGACGTGGCCGACGGGCTCGGACTCGCCGACGTCGTGGTCGAGGTGGCCGCCGGGGCTGCGAGGTTCGTCGTGGCGGTGCTCGTCGGCTGAAGCAGTGCCGAGGCGTCCACCGGCCACACCTGACCGGCCGACAGCGTCGGGGCCATCAGCCCGGTCGTCGTGTGCCCGAGGCCGAGGAAGTGGCCGAGCTCGTGGCGCACCACGGTCGCCAGGCTCATGCCGGTGGTGCTCCAGCCCCACCCCGCCGCGTTGATGTCGATGGTGATGGTGCTCGTGCCGGATCCTTCGGACCCGAGTTCGAGTCCCGGGAGGTCCTGGACGCTCGCGGTGACCCCGGAGAAGTCGGCGGCCGGATACGCGGCCTTCCACTCGGCCTCGGCGGAGGCGACCGCCGTGTCGAGGTCGGCCTGGGTCAGGTCGGCGCTCGGACCGACGGGAGTGGCCGGCGCAACGTCGGCGAGCAGGAACGAGGGCGTGCCCGACGCGGTCGGGGTCGAGGTACCGCTCGACGTCGGAGTGCTCGACGCCGTCGGGGTCGACGTCACCGTGCTCGACGCCGTCGGGGTCGACGTCACCGTGCTCGACGCGGACGGGGTCGCCGAGGTGGTCGCGGTCGGCGTGCTCGTCGTGGTCGGGGCGGGTGAGCTCGTGGTCGGGGCGGGTGAGCTCGTGGTCGGGCTCGCGGTGGACTTGGCGGGAGTGCCGGAACTGCATGTGACCGAATTGCCGTCGGCCGACCGCACGCAGACCATCTGTGATCCGCTGCTGCCGGACGGGCTCGGCGCCGAGCCGGGGACGGCCGAGCCGGACCCGGGGTTGATCGACAAGGCGGGAGTGAGCGGCGGAAGTGTGATGTACGGGCGGGTCGTGGGGGCGGGGATGCCGCTGACCGAGGTGGTGCCGACCGCCGGGGCGGGAGGCACGGAGAGTGGGCTCGTCGACACGGACCCCGACGTCACGACCGTCCGGGCCACGGCGCTCAGGGCATCCGCCAATCCCACGTAGCTGACGGCCTGCCGGAGCACCCTGGAATGAACCACCTGAACGTGCGAATTGGGCGCCGACGTCAGTGCTGCGGTGGCTGCTCCGGGAGCAGCGGCCGTCGCTGCCGCGGCGCTGGGCGCATCCGCCGCAGTGGGTCCGATGCCGAGGGCGATCGCCAGCACGAACGCACAGACGACGCTTGTCACTCGGGGGAAGAGTCGTCCCGCTGCGCGAGGTCGTCGCCGACTCGCCCCGGCCCGATCCGGACCGGGGGCGACGCGAGCGACCCGCAGCACACCCATGCTTCAACCTTGCTGAGACGCGCACGGCCAGGAAATCCCACCGTGAGCCTGAGAGTCCGTCCTGGGACGGTCACGTCGACTAAACACGGACGATAGACCTGAAAAAACGGACCTGTCTACGGCTTCGCGAGAAATGAAGGAAACCCATTCGGCGAACTGGAATATAACCGATTGAGACGGCGCGAACTCTGATGGGAATGCCCCCGCGCAAGCGGAAACAACATCAATGAAAGTTGCGGGTGTCGCCCGGCGACCTCGACCACCGTGCCCGGCAGGGCATCGGCCGGCGCATTCGGGAGCCGCCTTGGGGAGTCGAACCCCAGACCTACGCATTACGAGTGCGTCGCTCTGCCAACTGAGCTAAGGCGGCCGGCAACCGGGGACCGCCCCGGAGCCGAGGCAACTATACCGATGAGAGCGCCCCGGCGCGACCGCGGCGGCTTCTCCGTCCGCAGTCAGCAGGTGCGGCCGTCAGGGGGGACCACGCCGTCGTTGACGTAGTCGAGCACCGTCCGGCGAACACAGGAGCCGCCGAGCACGAACGCGGAGTGGCCGGCTCCCCGCCAGGTGACCAGCACGCCGGACATCAGCTGTCGGGCCATCGCCACCGCCTGCTGGTAGGGGGTGGCGGGATCTCCGGTCACCCCGAGCACCACGATCGGAGGTGCCCCGGAGGCGGTGATGTGGAGTTGATCCGCCGGGCGGGCCGACCACACGTCGCACGAGACGGGTGGGCCGAAGTACTTCCCGAAGACGGGGGCCAATCTCGCGTCGCCCGCCCACGCGGCCGCGTCGTGGACCCACCCGTCGTCGCCCGCGTCCCGGCAGGCAATGCCGGGGTAGGCGTAGGCAACCGGGTCGTACGAACCGTCGGCGCGGCGTCCGTTGAGGCGGTCGGCGGCCGCCAGCAGCCCGGCGCCTGACCCGTCGACGGCGGTCTCCACCGCCCGGGAGAGCCCCTGGTAGCCGACGACGCCGCCATACAGGAAAGACGCGACGCCGCCCACCGCGAGTGTCTGGGTGAGGTGGCGTGCGCCCACCGGCACCGGCCGCGCGTCGAGACGGTCGAACAGTCCGGTCACGGTGGCGACAACCCGGTCGGGCGAGGGTCCGAGCCCGCAGGATCTGGCGGCACACCACGCGGCGAACGACCGCAACGCCAGGTCGAAGCCGATCGCCTGGATCAACGACGGGTCGTCGGTGATGTTCACGGCGCTGTCGAGGACCATCCGCCCGACCCGCCGCGGGTAGAGCTCCGCGTAGACAGCGCCCAGGTAAGTGCCGTAGGACACCCCCAGATAGTTCAGTCGGGCCTCGCCGGCGAGGTAGCGAAGGTAGTCGAGGTCGCGGGCCGTGTCGATGGTGGAGATGTGGTCGAGCAGCGCGCCGGACGCCGTGCGGCACTGCCGGGCGAACGCCGTCTGGGCACGGCGCAGCGCCTGCCACTCCGCCGGCGTCTCCGGCGAGGCGTCGACAGCGAAATAGGCGTCGGTCTCGGCGGGCGTACCGCAACGCACCGGCGTCGACATCCCCGACCCGCGCGGATCCCAGCCGATGACGTCGTAGCCGGGGAACTGGGAGGCAGGGAACCAGGAGAGGAAATCGATGCCCGACCCGCCGGGTCCGCCGGGGTTGATGAACAGCGTCCCCACCCGCGCTTGCGTGGCCCGGGCGCGCTTGAGCGAGACGGTGATCGCCTCGCCGTCGGGGTCGTCCCAGTCGAGCGGCACGGTGACAACCGCGCAGTCGAGCCCGCCGCAGGGCGCCCAGTGCAGCACCTGGGCGAGGTAGCGCCGGACGCCCGAGCCGGGCGG
>JAJXWF010000072.1 GCA_021781735.1 Actinomycetes bacterium | reverse complement strand
TAGACCTCGGTGTGGCCCTTCTGGCGGGCGTAGCCGCTGACTTCGGTGACGGTGATGCCGGCGATGCCGTGCTGGGCGAGGGCGACCTGGACGTCGTTGAGGGCCATCGGCTGGATGATCGCGGTGATGAGCTTCATGAGTGCACCTCTTCGCTGGTACCCGGAACCACCACGGTGGAGTGCACGCGCTGGTAGTTGGAGTAGCGGACGTTGGACAGGTCGTAGCCGATCTCGGCGTGTTCGTTGATGTCGGCGCCGCTGGTCTCCGCCGCCGGGCTGAGCCGCAGGCCCATCACCCGCTTGAGCACCAGGGCGATCACGTAGGTGACCACGAACGAGTAGATCAGCACGGCGAAGGCGGCGATCGCCTGGCGTCCGAGCTGGGTGAACCCGCCGCCGTAGAACACCCCGTCGTTGGTTGCGAGGAAGCCGATGGCCAGGGTGCCGATGAGGCCGCCGACGAGGTGGACGCCGACAACGTCGAGTGCGTCGTCGTAACCCCACTTGAACTTGAGGCCGATCGCCAGGGCGCAGCCGACACCGGCGAGAATGCCGACGACGATTGCGCCGACGGGGCTCACCGACGCACACGCCGGGGTGATCGCGACGAGGCCGGCGACGATACCCGAGGCCGCACCGAGGGAGGTCGCGTGACCGTCCCGGATCCGCTCGGTGACGAGCCAGGCGAGCATGGCCGCGCAGGTGGCCACCATGGTGTTGATCCAGGCCAGGGCGGCCGTGGAATTGGCCCCGAGAGCCGAGCCGGCGTTGAAGCCGAACCAACCGAACCACAGCAGCCCGGCGCCGAGCATGACGAGGGTGAGGTTGTGGGGGCGCATCGGCTTCTGACGGAAGCCGATGCGGGGGCCGAGCACGAGGGCCAGCGCGAGGCCTGCCGTGCCGGCGTTGATGTGGATCGCGGTGCCGCCGGCGAAGTCGTAGGCCTTGACCGTGTTGGCGATCCATCCGCCGTGCGCGGCGGCCACACCGTCGAAGGCGAACACCCAGTGGGCGACCGGGAAGTAGACGAGGGTGGCCCACACGACGGTGAACACGGTCCAGGTCGAGAACTTGATCCGGTCGGCGACCGCGCCCGACACGAGTGCGACCGCGATGATCGCGAACGCGGCCTGGAAGCCGACGAAGGCGAGGGCGGGGATGTTGTGCTTCCCGTCGCCGGTGGGGTCGATCGCCATGTTCATCAGGCCCCGCATGCCGAAGTACTGGAACGGGTTGCCGACAACACCACCGATCGAGTTGCCGAAGGATTCCGAGTAGCCGTAGAGGACCCAGAGCACCCCGACGGTGCCCATGGAGATGAGCGACATCATCATCATGTTGAGTACGCCGAACGCGCGGACCATGCCGCCGTAGAAGAAGGCGAGGGCGGGTGTCATGAGCAGGACGAGCGCCGCTGCGGCCATGACCCAGGCCGTGTCGCCTGTGTTGATCTCGAGTGCCATCATGCTGAGAAATCGTGCCGATACGGCATTACATCGGCCTACGTCGCCGGTTACGGACGTGTTAGGGATCTGGGGGTTCTGTTTCGGATTGGTTACGCTGAGGGGGCGACCCCACCCGAAGGAGGCCGATGTACTGCACCCGCTGTGGCTCACCCGTCACCGATGACGACCGCGCATGCCCCCGGTGCGGCGGCAATCTGCTGCTCCCCGGCTCGGTCGGATTCAACGGCCCCACGACCGGCGGGCTCGGCCCCGGCTCCGGACTCGGAGACACCAGGATCATGCCGCCCACCACCGGTCCCGGTGACCCGGACTCCACCCGCGTCAACCCCCGGGTGGTGCCCGGTCCGGCGGTGGGTCACGGGCACGCCCCCGCTGCTGAACTGCCCGACGACTGGTTCCGTCCGGGCCCCCCGACGGCCCCGCCGCCTCCGCCGACCTCGTGGCGGGCCGTCCCCCGATCTCCGATGGTCGAACCGGCTCCGGGACAGCCCGCGGTGGTCACCCAACGGCGCTACCACGAGCGCACGTCCACCTCGGTTGTCGTCGCGTTGGCACTGGTTCCCGTGGTGCTTGTGGCGCTGCTCGTGTGGTGGTTCCTCGATGGGGGCGGTTCCGGCCCGGCGGCCCGGCCGGTGGTGCCACCGACAGCGGCGACCACCGGATCCTCCGCCGCGTCCCAGTCGCCGCCATCGGCCGCCGGGTCCGGATCCTCCGCGCCGTCATCGGACGCGAGCAGCGCGGCGTCGTCGAACCCGACGCCGTCCACCCAGGTCCCGTCGTCGGCGACGAAGTGCTCGGCGAACGTCTATGCCGGCCAGGACACCAGCTGCCCGTTCGCCGAGGCCGTGGCCGCCAAGCTGCCGTCGGACACCACCGGCGTGTTCGAGGTGAAGGCGAAGAGTCCCGTGACCAGGAAGGACTACACGATGACCTGCACCGGAGGCACGCTCATCGACTGTCGGGGTGGCGACAACGCCGAGGTGTTCATCGTCGTTGGCTGAGCGGGCCCGCTGTCGCCCGTCGGTCCGATCGGGTCTCATCGGGACGACCGGGGTCAGGGCCGTTCGACCCGGCGCAGCGATCCCAGCGCGTACGGCATCCGGCCCAGTTCGGCCCAGGTGCCGTCGATGTCGAAGTGCGCCCACGAGGCGGGAGGGAAACGCGCCCACAGGTCTTCGGCGACCCGGGGCGAGGGTCCCGACGCCATCCGCGCGGCCAGGCCGGGAACGGTCGGGGAGTGGGCGACCACGAGCAGCGACGTGACGATGTCGGGAACGTCGGCGATGTGCTGCAGCAGGGTGTTGGTGCCGCACAGGTAGAGCGCGTCGAGCACCTCGATGTCGGGGTCGCCGGGTAGGGCTAGGCACGAGGCGGTCTCCCTGGTGCGCAAGGCGGGCGAGCACAGCACATGGGTGATCCCGATACCGGCCAGCAGCGAGCCCGCGGCGGCGGCCTCGCCGCGGCCCTCGTCGGTGAGTGCGCGGTCCCGGTCGCGGTCGAAGGGCTCCGAAGCGGCCGTGGCGTGACGCATCAGCACGAGCGTGCGCATACCGCGACCCTAGGCCACCCGTGTTACAGCGGTGCGACGGCGATGATCAGATCGCGGTTGATCGACGAGTCGACCCGATGGCCGAACGACGTCCATGGGGCCCCGTCGAGGACCTCGAGGCCGGCGTCGCTGAGCATGGCGGCGGCATCCTCACGAGACAGCCCGTAGGTGTTCCAGGACATGCCGAGACTGCCTCCGCGCCGCAGCTGGCGGGCCCACACGGGAATGGCCTCGCGCAGCAGGCCGGCGGGGGAGCGGTCGCGCTTGCCCGAGTGGCCGCGCACGTCGGTCTGCGATCCGTGCACGACCCCGTAGGGCGCGTCGGTGACGACCACATCGAAGCGTTTCTTGCCGAACAGTGCCGCCGACTGTCGGGTGTCACCGGTGAACACGGTCATCGTCAGGGGCGGGTCGAGCCGGAGTTCCGCGTCGAAGCGGCGTCCGAGCGACCGGCCCTCCCGGCGCACCGGGCTGACCGTGGCGGTGTGCTTGAGGCGCTTGCGGCGAAGCCACGTGCGCAGGTACGCAGCCATCGCCTCGAACGACTTCTCATCGGCTTCGACTCCGTAGGCGTGGTGGCCCATCGTCCACGCCGTTTCGAGCGTGGTGCCGCGACCGGACAGCGGATCGAGGATGTCGAGTGGGCCGGTTACCGGACGGCGCAGGGCCGCGATCGTCACATTGAGCAGCAGTCTGGTGAACTGCTCGTTGGTCTTGCCCTGATACTTCGGGATCGTCACGAAGTCGTCGTCGAGCAGGTCGACCCGCGGCAGCTGCACCGGCCGCAGCAGATCGGTGTCGGTGCGCTCGAACAGGGCCAGGCTGGCGGACTGCCCCGCCAGGCAGCGGGCCAGCTCGTCAACGGGTTGGTCGGACTCGAGGGCGAGGTAGTCGAGACCCGCGACCTCCTCGACGTCCTGGCCGTGGGTCCGGGGGCAGCTGACCTGCAGTTCCGCGCGGGCGAGTCGCGCCGATTCGCCGGCGTAGACCCGGTTCGCGGACGGGGCCAGGAGCAGCAGATAGCGTGTCACCGGGCCATGATCCCACGTCAGGCGGAGATCACCCGAAGCGCAGATACCCCGGGGGGTTCATGCTAGTCATGGGGCGGTTTTTGGGTCACCCCAACCCTGATCGGTGACCCGCCTGATGACACAATCGGACCCATGAGTCAGCGACACGTCGGTGTGACCGAGCTAGCCCTCCGCGACGCTCACCAGAGCCTGTTCGCCACCCGCATGGCCATGGAAGACATGGTCGATGCCTGTGAAGACATCGACCGCGCCGGCTACTGGAGCGTCGAGTGCTGGGGCGGGGCCACATTCGATTCCTGCATCCGCTTCCTCAACGAAGACCCCTGGGAGCGCCTGCGCACCTTCCGCCGGCTCATGCCCCACTCCCGACTGCAGATGCTACTGCGGGGCCAGAACCTGCTCGGCTACCGCCATTACGAGGACAGCGTCGTCGAGAAGTTCGTCGACAAGTCGGCCGAGAACGGCATGGACGTGTTCCGTGTGTTCGACGCGCTCAACGACCCGCGCAACATGGCGCGCGCGATGAAGGCGGTCGTGGCCACCGGCAAACACGCGCAGGGCACCATCTGCTACACGATCAGCCCGCTGCACACCGTCGAGGGCTACGTGCGGCTCGCGGGCCAACTGCTCGACATGGGCGCCCAGTCGATCGCACTCAAGGACATGGCAGCCCTGCTCAAGCCGCAGCCGGCCTATGACATCGTCAAGGGCATCAAGGACACCTACGGCGATGTTCAGATCAACGTGCACTGCCACTCGACAACCGGCGTCACCCTGGTGAGCCTGATGAAGGCCATCGAGGCCGGCGCCGACGTCGTCGACACGGCCATCTCGTCGATGAGCCTCGGCCCGGGACACAACCCCACCGAGTCGCTCGTCGAGATGCTCGAGGGCACCGACTACACCACCGACCTCGACATGGAGCGGCTCACCCGCATCCGCGACCACTTCGCCACGGTGCGGCCGAAGTACCGCGAGTTCGAGTCGGCCACCCTGGTCGACACCGACATCTTCAGCTCGCAGATCCCTGGCGGCATGCTCTCCAACATGGAGAGCCAGCTCAGGGCCCAGGGGGCCGGCGACCGGATCCGCGAGGTGATGACCGAGGTGCCCATCGTCAAGAAGGACGCCGGCTACCCGCCGCTGGTCACCCCGTCCAGTCAGATCGTCGGCACGCAGGCCGTGTTCAACGTCCTCATGGGCCGCTACAAGGTGATGACCGGCGAGTTCGCCGACCTCATGCTCGGTTACTACGGCGAGTGCATCGGCGAGCGCAACCCCGAGGTCGTCGAGATCGCCCGTAAGCAGGCCAAGAAGGAACCGATCACCGAGCGCCCGGCCGACCTCCTCGAACCCGAGTGGGAGAAGCTCGAGGACGACGCCGCCAAGCTCGAGGGCTTCAACGGCAGCGAGGAGGACGTGCTCACCAACGCCATGTTCCCGGGCGTCGCTCCCAAGTTCTTCGCGCACCGCAATGAGGGCCCGAAGAACGTCGGCAAGACCGCCGAGCAACTCGCCCACGAACAGGCGATCGCCGACGGGTCGGCCAACGCGGTGCGTGCGCCGATCCGCTACACCGTCAGCTTCGGCGGCCAGACCCACACCGTCCAGGTCGAGCCGGCTTGAGTCGTCGACCCCGAGAGTTCCATCGCTTCGAGAACCAGGACTCATCCATGGCCACAAAGAAGAACATGTCCGAGCTGATCCGCGACCTCGACGACCACCGCGGCCGGGTCGAGCTCGGAGGCGGGCAGGCGCGTATCGACAAGCAGCACGCTCAGGGGAAGTTGACCGCGCGCGAGCGGATCGCCGCCCTGCTCGACCCCGGCACGTTCCAGGAGACCGGCGCGTTCCGCCGCAACCGCACCACCGCCTTCGGGATGGACACGGCCGACCTGCCCGCCGACGGGGTGGTCACCGGTTCGGGCACCGTGCTCGGCCGGGCGGTGAACCTGGCCAGCCAGGACTTCACGGTCGCGGGCGGCTCGGCAGGCGAGACGCACTCCGTCAAGGTGGCCGAAGCCCTGCGGGAATCCCTCAAGAGCGGGGCACCGTTCGTGTTCATCAACGATTCCGGCGGCGCCCGGGTGCAGGAGGGCATCGACTCGCTGTCGGGCTACGGCAAGGTTTTCTACGCGAACGTCCTGCTGTCTGGCGCGGTACCGCAGATCTCGATCATCGCGGGCCCGTGCGCCGGCGGCGCCGCCTATTCTCCGGCCCTTACCGACTTCATCATCCAGACCCGCAAGGCCCACATGTTCATCACCGGGCCCAACGTCATCAAGCAGGTCACCGGTGAGGACGTCACCGCCGACGCGCTCGGCGGCGCCGACGCCCAAATGGCATCGGGTGTCGTCTCGTTCGTCGCCGACGACGACGAGCAGGCGATCCTGATCGCCAAGAAGCTGCTCAGCTTCCTTCCGCAGAACAACTCCGAGGAACCGCCGGTCGTCGAGCCCGATGAGAGCGTCCGCGCCGACGAGAGCCTGCGCGACGTCGTGCCCCTCGAGGACCGCAAGGGCTACGACATCCGGGAGATCATCTGGCGTCTGGTCGACCGCCGCGACTTCCTCGAGGTGCAGGCGGGCTTCGCGCCCAACCTGGTCGTCGGTTTCGGGCGGATCGTCGGACGTACCGTCGGCTTCATCGCCAACCAGCCGAGCGTCATGTCGGGCGTGCTCGACATCAACTCGTCCGACAAGGGCAGCAAGTTCATCCGGTTCTGCAACGCGTTCAACATCCCGGTGGTCAACCTCGTCGACGTGCCGGGCTTCCTCCCAGGAGTCGCCCAGGAGGCCGGCGGCATCATCCGGCACGGCGCGAAGATGCTCTACGCGTATTCGGCGGCGACGGTCCCGAAGATCACCGTGGTCGTGCGCAAAGCCTACGGCGGGTCCTACCTCGCGATGTGTTCCAAGGACATGGGTGCCGACCGGGTCTTCGCCTGGCCGACCGCCGAGATCGCCGTCATGGGTGCCGAAGGTGCCGCAGCGGTCGTGTTCAAGAAGGAGATCGCCGAGGCCGACGACCCGGCCGCACGGCGCGCCGAACTCGTTCAGGAATACCGCGACACGTTCTCATCCCCGTACATGGCCGCGGCCCACGGGCTCGTCGACGACATCATCGATCCGGCCCTCACGAGGTTCCATGTGGCGACGGCGCTCGCCCTGCTCGCCTCCAAGCGCGAGACCCGTCCCGCGAAGAAGCACGGCCTCGGGCCGGCCTGATCGAAAGGACCGTCGTGGCTGACATCCAGACCCCGGACTCCGGGGCCGACCTCCGGGCGCTCGTCCAGCAGCTGGTCGACCGGGTCGACCAGCTCGAGGCCCAGGTGGCCGACCTGCAGAGCTGCCGCGCCGTTCCCGACGAGGTCGTCGTCGCCATCGGCGCGGCGGTCGCGGCGTACCTCGGCCATCAGGCGAAGGTGCGCGCCATCCATGTCCACGGCAGCAGCCGGTGGGCCATCGAGACCCGGCGCCAGGTGCACGACCGTTCCGTTTCCCGCCGATGACCCGTCCCACCCGTGACCAGCTGAACAAGGACCGAGCATGAAACTCAAGGTGACCGTCAACGGCAACACGTACGACATCGACGTCGATGTCGCCGAGGACGACAATGTCGCCCTCACCCCCATCGTGATCGGGGGAGGAGCGATGGCCGCGCCCACCAGGACCACCGCGTCGGTCCAGGCCACCAGCGCCAACGCCGTGGTCGCGCCGTTGGCGGGCTCGGTGGCCCGGGTGCTCGTCCAGGAGGGTGACACGATCACGGCGGGTCAGGTGTTGCTGGTCCTCGAGGCGATGAAGATGGAGACCGAGATCACCGCCCCGCAAGACGGTGTGGTCGGAGCGGTCCTGGTTCAGCCGGGCGATGCGGTGCAGGGGGGGCAGGCGCTCATCAGCCTGGCCTGACCCATCCGGGGTGGCGCCCCCGGCGCCGTCATCTCAGGGCGGCCGCCCTGGCGTCGTCATGCGGCGTCCTGGCCGGTAGGTTGGCGGCCGTGACCCAGTCCGCCGCGATCCGGAGCACTGCCAGCAGTCCCGTGTCCGGCGTCCTCATCGCCGCCGTGGTGCTGATCAGCGCGGTCGGTCCGCTGGCAACCGACATGTATGTGCCGTCGTTCCCCCGGGTCGCGCACGACCTGGCGGCGACCGCCGGCGAGGTGTCGCTGACCCTCACGTCGTTCTTCCTCGGGATGGGCCTCGGCCAGATCATCGGGGGGCCCGTGAGCGACCAGCTCGGACGCCGGCGCCCGCTCGTCGGCGGCATTCTGCTCACCCTGGTCGCCTCGGTCGCCTGTGCCCTGGCCCCGTCGATCCCGCTCATGGTCCTCGCCCGCCTCGCCCAGGGGTTCGGCGGGGGCTGGTCGGTGGTCGTGGCCCGGGCCGTGATCGTCGACCTCGCCCAGGGGCCCCAGTTGGTGCAGGTCATGAATCTGCTCATGGGCGTCGGGGGGATCGGCCCGATCGTGGCCCCCCTGCTCGGCGCGGTCATCCAGCACGTGTGGATGTGGCGCGGGGCCTTCTGGGTGCTCTCGCTGGCGGCCGTGTTCATGCTCGTCGGAGCGCTGGCGGTCATCCCCGAGTCGCTGCCCCCGGAGCGGCGCCACTCGGGGGGATTCACGGCCTTCGCCACGGCGGCACGGGTCGTTCTGGGACAGCGGGCGTTCATCGGCTACATGCTCGTCAACGCGTCCGCGTTCCTCGGGCTGTTCGCGTACGTGTCGACCTCGGCGTTCGTCCTGCAGGTGATGAACGGATTGAGTCCGATCACCTACTCGCTCGTGTTCGCGGGCAACGCGACGGGGATGACCATCGCCACCCTCACCTCAGCCCGGCTCGCGTCGCGGGTGCCGACCCGTCGGGTGATCCTCGGGGGGCAGGCGCTCGCGCTCACCGGTGCCCTGGAGATGCTGATCGGCGCGATCTTCTTCGACATGCCCCTGGCCATGGCGATGGTCGGATTCTTCTGCATCATGGTCGGTCAGGGATTCACCGGCGCCAATGGCGGGGCGCTCGCCAGCCAGCAGGTGCCCCAGTACGCCGGAACCGCGTCGGCGGTGCTCGGGCTGGCCCAGTCACTCGCCGCCGCCATCGCGCCGCCACTGGCCGGCCTCGGCGGCACGACCACGGCGGCGCCGATGGCCATCCTCATGGTCGTCGGCGCCGCCGGATCCCTGTTCTCGCTGCTTGTGATCGCCGCCCCGCGACGGGTCAGCGCGGGATGATCCGCACCCAGTTGGCCCCGGCACCCGTCGCGGCCTGCCCGACGAACCGCGGGACCGGGTGGGAGAGATCGTAGAGCGACACGGTCGTGGAGCGTTCCCCGGCGGCGACCAGCCAGTGGCCGTCGGGTGATACGGCGAAGCCCCGCGGCTGCGGCTCGGTCGTCACAAAGGCCAGCGGCGGCTTGAGCGCGCCGGATGCCATCACCGGCAGGGTCGCGAGCGTCGAGGCCGTGCGTTCCGAGGCCCACAGGATCGATTCGTCGAGGGACAGGTGGAGGTCGGCACCCCAGATGAGATGCCCGGCCCGGGGATCCAACCCGAAGGCACTGCGCCCGAGCCCCGCTGCCGGGTCGGCCGTGGCGACCGCCTCGATGAACCTCAGCGTTCCCGATTCGGGGTCGCGCCGGTAGCGGAGCACTTCGGCGGTGAATTCGGTGAGAACGTACACGGTCGTCCCGGCCCGGTCGATCAGCAGGTGCCGCGGTCCTGTGCCGGGTGGGGCGGGTGCCGTGGGCGGGTCGAGCGGCGTCAGTGACCCATCCTCACCCAGGGCGCACTGGGCGAGGAGGTCCTCCCCGAGGGAGACGAAGTACGCGAACCGGCCATCGGCCGTGACCGCCACCGAGTGCGTGTTCGCGTGCGCGATCCGCGACACCGCTGGGGCGACGACGCCGGCGTCCGACACCGGCGACGACGTGCCGAACCCTCCGTGGTAGGAGGCCGACAGCAGCATTCGCCCGTCGGGTGTCAGCGTGAGGTAGTTGCTCGCATCCTCCACGGCGCACCGGCTGAGTTCACTGAGCGAGCCGTCGGCGCGGTCGAGCCGCAGGGTGACCACGCTCGGGCCCTGCTTGCTTGAGGCGAACACGAGGTCGCGACGTTCGTCGACCGCGAAGGTCGAGCATCCGAGGATCGGAGACCGGACCAGCGGGGTGAGTGCTCCGCCGGTCAGAAGGAAGGATCCGATCGTGTCGTCGCCCTGGTTGGCGACGAGCACCAGGTGGTCGGTCATCGGGGCCCTACTCGTCGAGGGTGGACAGGTCGCCCTCGGGCAGGCCCTGCGCGCGGGCCCGCAGCACCCGGCGCATGATCTTGCCCGAACGGGTCTTCGGCAGGCTCTCGACGAACTCGATGCCGTCGGGCTTCGCGATCGGCGACAGGTGCTCGGAGATGTGCTGGCGCAGTTCGTCCTTGAGGGCGTCGGTGGGCTCGTATCCCATCCGCAGGACGGCGAACGCGTGGATCGCGTTGCCCTTGATCTCGTGCGGGAGCCCGATCACCGCCGCCTCGGCGACCGCGGGGTGGCTGACGAACGCGCTCTCGACCTCGGCGGTGCCCAGTCGGTGGCCGGACACCTTGATCACGTCGTCGGTGCGGCCGATGACCCAGATGTAGCCATCCTTGTCGCGACGCGCGGAGTCACCGGCGAGGTACCTGCCGGGGTACTTCGACCAGTAGGTGTCGACGTAGCGTTGGTCGTCCTTGTAGAGCGTGCGCAGCATCGAGGGCCAGGGGTTCTTGAGCACGAGGTACCCCTCCTCCCCGTCGGCCACGGGGTTGCCGGCATCGTCGAGGATCTCGGCCTCCTGACCGAAGAACGGCCGGGTTCCCGAACCTGGCTTGAGCGGCACACTCGGCGTCGGCGTGATCATGAACATTCCGGTCTCGGTCTGCCACCAGGTGTCCATGATCGGGCAGCGGTCCTTGCCGATCACGTGATGGAACCAGCGCCATGCCTCGGGGTTGATCGGCTCGCCGACCGAGCCGAGGATCCGCAGGGACGAGAGGTCGTGACGGTTCGGCCACGCGTCGCCGAACCGCATGAGGCTGCGGATCGCGGTGGGGGCGGTATAGAAGATGTTGATGCCGTAGTGCTCGATGAGTTGCCACCACCGGTTCGGGTACGGATACGACGCGCCCCCTTCGAACATGAACACGGTCGCGCCGTTGAGCAGCGGCCCATAGACGAGGTACGAGTGACCGGTCACCCATCCGGGGTCGGCAGTGCACCAGTACCGATCCTCCTCGCGGATGTCGAAGACATACTTGAACGTCGAGTACGTGCCGACCATGTACCCGCCGTGAGTGTGCAGGATCGCCTTGGGGCGCCCGGTCGAACCGGAGGTGTAGAGGATGTACAGCGGGTCCTCGGCGTCGACGGCGACCGTCTCGCAGCGCCCGTGGGCGATCGGCAGGGTCTCGAGGTCGTGCAGCCAGTGGTCGCGCAGGGGATCCATCTGCACCTCGTGCCCGGTGCGACGCACGACGATGACGTTCTCGACCGTGGGCGCGTGCCGCACCGCGTCGTCGACGATGTCCTTGAGCTTGAAGATCTTCCCGTTGATCCACGAGCCGTCGGCCGTGATGACCAGCTTCGACTCGGAGTCGTCGATCCGGTCGCGCAGCGCGTCGGCGGAGAAGCCGGCGAACACCACGGAGTGCACCGCGCCGAGCTTGGCGCAGGCGAGCATCGCGTAGAAGATTTCGGGGATCCGCGGCAGGTAGATCGTCACCCGGTCGCCCTTGCGGACCCCCATCGAGCGGATGATGTTCGCCATCTTGTTCACCTCGCGATTGAGGCTGTAGTACGACAGCGTCCGGGTCTCCTTGTTGTTCTCGGAGCGCCAGATGAGTGCCAGCTTGTTGCGCCGCGGACCGTCGATCCACCGGTCGAGCGCGTTGTGCACGATGTTCGTCTTCGCGCCGGTGAACCACTTGAAGAAGGGGGCGTTGGAGTCGTCGAGCACCTTCTCCCACGGTTCGAACCACTCGAGTTCGCGCGCTTCCTTCTCCCAGAACGCCTGCGGGTCGGCCGCGGCCGGCCCGGCGACCGCCTCCCAATCGGGAACGTTGTACTGACCCGGATCGATCGGGCGGACGAACTCCTCGTCGGTCCCGGCGGTCACGGGTGCCGTGTTGTCACTGGACTCGGTCGCCATACTCATGCCCTTCAACGTCGGTGGTGAATTGTCGCCAGACTAGCCCGCGGGCCCTCGTGGCAGAAGTACGGACCAGTCGGTGTGAGCACATCGACCGGGCGGTCCCTTCGAGCGTCCCGGGTCGCGAGCTCAGCCGCGGAACACCTTGTGGTTGGCTGCCTGTGCTCGTGGACGGACGACCAGCCGGTCGATGTTCACGTGTGCCGGGCGGGAGGCGATCCAGGCGATGCACTCGGCGATGTCGTCGGCGACCAACGGCTCGGCCACGCCGGAGTAGACCGCCTCGGCGCGTTGCTGGTCGCCGTGGAATCTGGTGAGGCTGAACTCCTCGGTGTGCACCATGCCCGGGGCCACCTCGCACACGCGGACCGGCTGGTCGACCAGTTCCAGCCGCATCGCGCCGACGATCGAGCGTTCTGCCGCCTTGGCTCCGCAGTAGCCCGCCCCACCCTCGTAGGGCGCATCGGCGGCGGTCGAGGTGACCACGACGATCGTCCCCCTGCCCTCGACGAGCGCTGGGAGCAGGGCCTTGGTCACCCGGCCGGTGCCGATGACGTTGGTGGCGAACATCGTGGTCCAGGCGTCCAGGTCCGCCTCGCGGACCGGCTCCATGCCCACGGCGCCACCGGCGTTGTTCACCAGCAGGTCGAGCCGTGGACCGACGGCGCCGACCAGCACCGAGACGTCGGCGTCCACGGTGATGTCGCACGCGATCGCGCGCCCGCCGATCTCGGCGGCAAGGTCCTGCACGCGGTCGGCTCGGCGGGCCGCGCACACGACGTCGTAACCGGACGCCGCAAGGGCCCGCGCCGTGGCGGCGCCGATCCCCGAACTGGCCCCGGTGACGACGGCGATTGGACGCGCGCCCGGGGTGGGACGGTCGTTCTGTGGTGTGCTCATGGGGCCACCTTGGCACAATCCCACAAGGGGACCGTGCCAGTTCCGGGCGGTCGGGTGATCACTGTCCCCGGTCCCCGATGGAGCCGGGCAGGCGGCCGGTAGGGTTGGGCCATGACGTACAAGCTCATCCTGCTTCGCCATGGCGAGAGCGAGTGGAACCAGAAGAACCTGTTCACCGGCTGGGTCGATGTCGATATCAACGACAAGGGCGTCGCCGAAGCCCGGCGCAGCGCCGAACTGCTGACCAGCGAGGGGCTGCTGCCCGACAAGCTGCACACGTCGCTGTTGCGCCGAGCCATCCACACCGCCTACCTGGCCCTCGACGGCTGCGATCGGCACTGGATCCCGGTGGAGCGCAGCTGGCGGCTCAACGAGCGTCACTACGGTGGCCTGCAGGGACTCGACAAGTCCGAGACGCTGCAGAAGTACGGCGAAGAGCAGTTCATGCTGTGGCGCCGCAGTTACGACACCCCGCCGCCCGTGCTCGAGCGCGACGCCGACCATTCGCAGTGGCACGATCCCCGCTACGCCGACATCCCCGAGGATGAGCGTCCGCAGACCGAGTGCCTCAAGGACGTCGTCGCCCGCATGCTTCCCTACTGGGAGAGCAGCATCAAGCCCGACCTGGCGGCCGGGAAGATGGTGCTCGTCGTCGCGCACGGGAATTCGTTGCGCGCGCTCGTGAAGCATCTCGACGGGATCTCCGACGATGACATCGCGGGGCTCAACATCCCCACGGGCATTCCCCTCTACTACGAACTCGACGACGATTTCCTGCCGGTCACCAGGGGCGGGCGCTACCTCGATCCCGAGGCGGCCAAGGCGTCGATCGAAGCCGTCAAGAACCAGGGCAAGAAGTGACCGGACGTCATCGGGCGCCGCAGGGCATGCGCGGCGCCCGATGACGGATTCTCGAGGTCGCTCAGGCGTTCGGCCAGTTCTCCCCATCGGGCGATGCGCCCGTGACGAGGTAGATGATCCGGCGTCCCATCGACACGGCGTGGTCGGCGATCCGTTCGTAGTAGCGTCCGAGCAGGGCGACGTCGACCGCGGCCTCCACGCCGTAGGGCCAGTCGCCGCTCAGGAGCACCTCGAACTGCCGGCGGCGCAACTCGTCCATCTCCTCATCGCTGTCGGCGAGCCGGGTGGCCTTGCTGACGTCACGCTCGGCGAGCGTGGTGCCGGTGACCGCGATCATCCCGTCGGCGACCTGGGCCATCCGGGAGAAGTTCTCGCGAAGCGGGTCGGGAACCGCCGGCATCGGGGCGCGCATCGCGGCGATCTTCGCGACGTGCACCGCCAAGTCACCCATGCGAGCCAACTCGAACGCCATCCGGAGCGCGGCCACCACGGTGCGGAGTTCGCCCGCGACTGGAGCCTGCCGGGCCAGCAGGTTGAAGCAGCGCTCCTCCATGGCGTCGTGGCGTTCGTCGAGCCCCGGGTCGTTGCCGACGACCCGGGCGGCGAGCGCGGCGTCCGCGTCGAGCAGCGCACGGGTCGCAACGGCGACCGCGACCCGCACGTCATCGG
>JAJXWF010000264.1 GCA_021781735.1 Actinomycetes bacterium | reverse complement strand
TTCCGATCTAGCTCTTGACTGAGGTTGCGCTCGTGGAGCCGTGCACCGACCGGGAGGTCGCCAGAGATGATGCGCTCCTTGACTTCCTCAACAACGCGCGTGCGAAGAGACGCATCCGCGGGCTCTGGATTGTCCCTAGCCATTGCACTCCCCACCGGCAGACCCCTGGCGAGGCGGAGCCTCGCACCGGAAGCCTATCGGCCCGTATGACGGTCGAGAAGGAGGTCATGAACGCGCCATGACCGCCATGACGCCAGCCATGAGCACGCCGAAGATGACGATGGCGATGCGAAACCCCCGGGTTGGTATGCGTTTGGCCACCATTGCGCCCACAGGCGCGCCGATCACGGAGCCGATCGCGACCATCGCCGCGTACTTCCAGGCCACACCACCGACGATCACGAAGAAGATCGCCGCGACGATGTTGACGAGCGCTTGCAGCACGTTCTTCACGGCGTTCTGTTCTTGCAGGCCCGACGCGAGGAACAACCCGAGGAGTCCGAGCAGGATCACACCCTGCGCCGCACTGAAGTAGCCACCGTAGATGCCGGAAAGGAACACCCAGAAGACCAGCTGGCGCCACTTGGTGCGCTCGGCCGGTCGCGTCCGCTTGACGATGAGCGGTTGCAGCCCGACGAGCACCGCGGCGCCGAGGATCAGCACCGGGACGACAAAGACGAACGCCCCCTTGGGCAGTTGCGTGAGCAGGACTGCCCCACAGACCGCACCGGTCAGCGACGCCGCGCCGAGCCGGAGAAGCAAGGTTCTGGTGCCTTGGAGCTTGTCCCGGTAGCCCCAGGCGCCCGCGATAGAGCCGGGCACCAGACCGACGGTGTTCGCGATGTTCGCTGCCACCGGGGGGACGCCCAGGAACACCATGACGGGGTAGGTGATCAAGGATCCGGAACCGACGATCGTGTTGACGGCACCGGCGGCGAAGCCGGCGGCGACAACAGCGCCCCATTCGATCACTGACATGGACCTACCTTGCGCTCGTTGGGGACACCGGCACCGTCGGCAGCCTTTGGGTCGTCATGCGTGCCGCGGGTAGAACTCTGTGGGCACGTCTGCTGACTCGATGACGGTGCCCGCGGTGCCCGCAAGCATCCGCTCGATGTCCTCGAGCTTGCCGATCATCGCGCGGTTGCCCGAGGTCACGGCGAACGAGATTGCGGCCGCGACCTTCGGTCCCATGGAACCGGCCGCGAAGTCGTACTCTCTGAGCGCTGCCGCACTGATGCGCTTGATGGCCCGCTGCTCGCTCGTTCCCCAGTCGAGGTAGACAGCGTCTGCATCGGTTGCCATGACGAAGGCGTCGGCCTGGATGGCGGTCGCCAGCACCGCGGAGCTGGCGTCCTTGTCAACGACGGCCTCGACGCCCGAGAGGTGCCCGTCGGTGTCGCGCGCCATCGGGATCCCACCGCCGCCCGCGCAGATGACGATGTGGTTCGCGCGCAGGAGCTGCTGGACGGAATCGATCTGCACGATCCGTCGCGGCACGGGGGAGGCGACGACGCGGCGTGGAGCCGAGCCGTCGAGGCGGAACGTCCATCCGCGCTGGGAAGCCAGTGTCTGGGCTTCCGCGTGAGTGTAGATGGGACCGATGAACTTTGTCGGGTCCTCGAAGGCCGGGTCGTCACGGCTGACCTCGACGAGGGTCAGGACCGTCGTGATTTTCTGCTCGGGGGGGAGCACGTGGCGCATCTCGATCTCGATGAAGTAGCCGATCATTCCTTGTGTCTCGGCGCCCAGCACGTCGAGAGGGTAGGCGGCGAGGTCCTCGTATGCCGCGCCTTGGAGCGCGAGCAAGCCGACCTGTGGTCCGTTGCCGTGGGTGAGGACGAGCTCGTGCCGCTCGGCGACGGTCTTGAGTCGGGATGCGACCAGACGCAGGTTCGCGAGCTGGTGAGCGACCGTCATGGCTTCTCCGCGGCGTGCGATCGCGTTCCCGCCGAGGGCGACGATGATGCGCATGGGCTGTCTCCTAGTTGCGGTGGGGGTGGGCTGGCGCGGACGCGAGGGTCTCCCAGGCGATCTGGACTCCCAGCGCGGCATCCATCCCGGATGTCGCACCGATCCTGCAGAGGTCGGCGACGGCCGCCGCGAGATCCACCTCAGTTGCCTCGGTCGTCAGACCAGCGACGGCACGGTTGAGCGGCTCAGAGAACGCTCCGCCGAGTGCGAGGCGAAGGTAGGACGACGACACCTCAGTCGTCGCCGATGCGCCCTCTGTCCGCAGCCAGTCGGCGAGCTCGCGGGTCAGTGCCACGCAGGTTGCACCGTGCGCGGAAAGCACGCACAACGCGCCCACCAGTGCGTCGTCGGCTGAGGGAGTCAGCCCGATGCCCAGGCCGACGACCGCGCGCACTCGCTCACCAGCATCGGGCCTGCGCTCGACGAGCGACACGATCGCGCCGCGCACCCGAGGCCACGCAAGCTCCAATCCGACCCCTGAGTCGAACCAGCTCGAACCGCCGCTCGCCGCCCGAGCACGCCCCACGCGCCCGAGGTCGCCAGATGGCAGTCCTGCCAGTCGCGGCGCTTCGACGGAGTACTTGTGGACGGTCCGGTCGAGTCGGATCGTGACCCGACCGGGTTCACCCACCAGGGCCTCGCCGGTCCACTCCCAGTCCACGCAGCCACGCAGCGCGTCGAGGTCCGCCTGGCTCACGCCCAGCGAGCACGCGCCTCCGCGCGGTTCGGTGGCGACGTGGACCAGGTACTCACCGCACTGCAGGTTCACTCCGGACTCGAAGCTCGAGTGGAGCGTCAGACGGTCGCCGGCATCGAGCACGGCCAGTGCCGCGGTGCTTGCGGTGGTGATGGTCATGTCTCAGCCGTCGGCGCTCGGGACGGCGTGCTTGACCGCGAGGGCCTCCAGGGCCTTGACGAAGCAGGCGAGCGGTGCGCGCACGGTGCCTGCCCCGATCTGTCCGACGCCCGGTTCGAGCGAGGCGATCCCGGTGTTGATGATCGGCGTGATTGACGTCCTGACGACCTTGCGGATGTCGATTCCGAGCGGCGCCCCCTGGAAGTCCCACGTGGGGATCGGGAGCGTGGGGTTGTGTCCGACGACGATCTCGGCCATCTCGTCACTCGTTGCGAGGGCGTCGGAGAAGTCGCCTGCGCCGACAAAGC
>JAJXWF010000263.1 GCA_021781735.1 Actinomycetes bacterium | reverse complement strand
GGATCGGCGCCCCGGACGCCTCGACGTGGAAGGTGACCGACTCGGCGCCGGCCTCCGCGTACGCCGGTGCCCAACGGTCGGCGTCCTCGATCATGAGGTGCACATCGAGCATCCGATCGGTGGCGCGGCGCAGCGACTCGACCACCGGAAGCCCGATGGTGAGGTTGGGCACGAAGTGGTTGTCCATGACGTCGACGTGGATCGCGTCGGCGCTCGGCACCCGCGCGATCTCCTCGCCCAGCCGGGCGAAGTCGGCGTTCAGGATCGACGGAGTGATGCGCATCGTCATGCGCCCCACTCTAGGGCCGCCAGTCCGGGGCGCTGATGGGACGCCGCGCCCTCGAGGGTCGTGCGCCCAGTGTCCGGGCCGGGGCCCACGGGCACCGGGTCCCGCTGGTGTCCCGTGTCCCCCACTGGGACCTCACGAATCGGCCACGCCCGACCACCCGTGCGCGGCACGTTCCGGCCGCCGGAGCCCGGCAGGGTCCGGGTCGTCCCGAACTCACCCGACCCGGCGGAGCAGGGCGAGGAACATCGCGTCGGTGCCGTGGCGATGCGGCCAGAGCTGGACGAACCGCGGGTCGACCAGCGCGGCGGCGTCCGGCACCTCGGGCAGTGCGGCCGGCGCGTCGAGCAGCTCGACGTCTCCGCGATCGGCGATCACCTCGACCACGACGTCGGCGGTCTCGTGCCGGTGCGGGGAGCAGGTGACGTAGGCGACCAGGCCACCCGGCTCGACCGATGCCAGCGCGGTGCGGAGCAGCTCGCACTGCAGCCCGTGCATCTGCTGCACGTCGTCGGCGAGCTTGCGCCACCGGGCGTCCGGACGCCGGCGCAGCGCACCCAGACCACTGCACGGCACGTCGGCCATCACCCTGGTGAACGATCCGGCGTCCCATGCGGGACGCGTCCCGTCGGCGACCACGACCTGCACGCTGCCTGGGGGGTAGCCGCCCACTGCCGCGGCGACGAGCGCGGCCCGGTGCGGCTGCAGTTCGGAGGCCAGCACCCACGATCCGTCGCGGTGGGCAAGCCCGGTGAGCAGGGCACTCTTGCCGCCCGGGCCGGCGCACAGGTCGAGCCAGGCGCCAGGGGGTGCCGCGGCCCGTCCGAGGGCCCAGGCGACGATCTGGCTCCCCTCGTCCTGCACGCCCGCCCGGCGATCGCGGACGGCCGGCACGTCACCGGGCGCCCCGGCACGGCGCGCGCCGAACGGCGAGAACCGGGTGGGTTCGGCGCCGGCGGCGAGGAGTTCCTCCCGCTCTGCCAGCCCGGGCCGGACGACCAGCGTGGTGAGGGCGGGCACGTTGTCGGCCGCCAGCGCGGCCTCCAGATCCTCGGGCGCCAGGACCTCAGCCCAGGCGTCGACGATCCACCGGGGGTGCATCGTGCGCAGCGCGAGGGCGTCGCGCGGCTCCATACCCTCGGTGAGCCGCGTCAGCCAGCCGTCGAGGTCGTCTGCGGCGATCCGCCGCACGATCGCGTTGACGACTCCGGTGGCCCGCTCCCCGATCGCGCCCCGGGCCAGTTCGACGCTGGTCGCCGCCGCGGCGTGCGCGGGCGTGCGCATGCCCAACAGCTGGTGGGCGGCCAACCGCAGCACGCCGACGACCGCCGGCTGCAGGCTGCGCAACCGGCGTCCGGACGCCGCCTCGATCACCGCGTCGTAGGTGCCCATGCCGCGGCAGGTGCCCGCGACCAGCTCCGTCGCGAGCGCGGCATCGGATCCGGCGAGGTTGTGCGCCGTGAGCGCCTCGGCGAGCGCGAGGTTCGCGTACGCCCCCTCCCCGGTGACCGAGAGCAGCACCGAGAGTGCCGTGCGCCGGGCGGCGTCGATCCTGCTGCCCGCTGGTCGGGTACTGGGCCGGGCGGGGGTGGGACGCCTGCTCATTCGAACCGCGCACCGGTGGGTTGGACGCCGCGCGCCCAGTCGGCCCCGGGCATGGGCTTCCTGCCGAACGCCTGCACCTCGTCGAGCCGCAACCCACCCTCGCCGGTGCCGACCAGGACATCGCGCTTGGACGCCCGCAGTTCTCCGGGTTCCAGCCCGTCGGCCACCACCGGGGTGGCGCGCAGCACCTTGAACCGTTCGCCGTGCAGGGTGGTCCACGCGCCGGGTGCGGGATTGGTTCCGCGGACGAGCCCTCCGATCCGCTGCGCGGGCAGATGCCACTGGATCCGGGCGTCGTCGACCCGCACCTTGGGGGCGAAGGTGACGCCCTCGGTCGGTTGCGCGACCGGCTGCTGGCCGGCGTCGATCGCGTCGAGGGTGTCGATGAGCTCGTGCGCGCCGAGCGACGAGAGCCGTTCGAGCAGGTGCCCCGCGGTTTCGTCGGCCCCGATCTCGGACTCGACACTCTGATAGACCGGCCCGGCGTCCAACTCGGAGACGATCTGGAAGATCGTCACGCCGGTGCTGCTGTCGCCCTCCATCAGGGCGCGCTGCACGGGTGCGGCGCCCCGGCGGGCCGGCAGCACCGAGAAATGCACATTGACGAAGCCGTGCACCGGAATCGCGAGCAGCTCGTCGGGCAGCAGCGCGCCGTAGGCGACCACGACCACGATGTCCGGGTCGCGCTCGGCGAGCCAGGTGGCGAGTTGCGGCTCACGGGCCGAGCGTGGTTTGACGACCCGCACGCCCAACTCCACCGCGCGCTCGGCCACCGGCGACGGCTGCAGGTGCAGGCCGCGTCCCCCCGGGGCGTCGGGACGGGTGATGACTCCGACCAGCTCGTGGCGTGACCGGGCCAGGGCATCGAGAGTGGGCACTGCGGGCTCGGGCGTTCCGGCGAAGACGACTCGCATGCAGGCCAAGCTACTGCACCGATGCGGCGGGCCTGTCAGGAGATCTCCGCGGGGTCGATCCGCACCCGCACCGCGCCCGGCTCCTTGCGGGCCGACCGGATCGCCTGCGCGGCCTTGAACGCGGGCGCCAGCAGGCGTCCGTCGTCGAGGGGCACCCGCACCATGATCCGGGACGCCGGATCGCCACCGGACCCCGGCGCCGGCACCTCGACCGGGCCGAGGATCTGAGCGGACGCCGGTAGCGCCGCGTGGGTGATCAACGACCGCAGGGCGGCCCGATCCCCGTCGATCACGGCCATCCGCACCGCCGGCGGGAAGCCAGCCTGGAGCCGGTCGCCGAGTT
>JAJXWF010000262.1 GCA_021781735.1 Actinomycetes bacterium | reverse complement strand
CGTGGAAGTGCACCTGCTCGGGGTCGATGCCGTGCACCCGCCCCTCCGCCTCGGCGAGGCGTCCGAAGCAGGCCAGCGCCAGGTCGCGAGTGCGCGGGGCGAGGTCGGCCTGCTGCAGCATCGCCCGGATGTCCGTCCAGTGCCGGTGATGGTGCTGCTCCACGGACGCCTGGACGTGCACCTTCGTGGCTCGTTGACCGCCGCGCACCACCTGCTCGGACCGGAGCACCACCGATCCCGGCACGACGGCGTCGACCGCGAGTTGGATCGCGCTCAGCTCGGCCCCGGCGTCGACGAGCGCGCCGAGGAGCATGTCGCCGGCGACCCCGGCGGACGCGTCGATCCACAGGACGCTCATCGGTGCACCCCGGCCCGGGCGATCTGCGCGGCGAGGTGCCCGGCGCCGTAGCCGTTGTCGATATTGACGACCCCCACCCCGGGGGCGCACGAGTTGAGCATCGTCAGCAAGGGAGCGAGACCGCCGAACGCGGCGCCGTAGCCGACCGACGTCGGCACGGCGACCACCGGACACTCGACCAGCCCGGCGACGACGCTGGGCAGTGCGCCGTCCATGCCGGCGACGACCACGACGACGTCGGCGGCCCGCAGTTGCGGCAGCCTTCCGAGGATCCGGTGCAGCCCGGCGACCCCCACGTCGGTGACCTCCCCCACCTCGCAGCCGAGGTAGGTCGCGGTCAGCGCGGCCTCCCGGGCCACCGGGATGTCGCTGGTGCCGGCGCTGACGACCAGCACCGAACCGCCCCGCACCGCCGGCTGTTCGGGCGGCCAGATCACCAGCCGCGCCACCGGCTCGTGCCGGGCGTCCGGCAGTTCTCGCAGCACCGCCGCGGCGCGCTCCGGGTCGGCGCGGGTGAACAGCACGGGCCCGTCGGGATCGGTGCCGGCGAACGAGCGGGCGATCGTCTCGACGTGCTCGACCGTCTTGCCCTCGCAGTAGACCGCCTCGGGAAAACCGCGCCGGCGGGTGCGCTGCAGGTCGAGGGTCGCGACACCCTCCAAGGGGTCGCGCTCGGGCTCTGCGTCCGCGCTCATCCCCGCACCGCCAGCAGCGGGAGGGTGAAGGCGCCGGACTGGATGCCTGCGAGGTCGATGGTGACGAAGCGGAACCCGGCGTCACGGACGCCGTCGACGACGCGTGCCCGCACCGCCTCGTCGAGTATCCGAGGCAATTCGTCGGCAGGGATCTCGATCCGGGCGACCTCACCGTGGTGGCGCACCCGGCAGTCACTGAACCCGGCGGCGAGCACCACGTCCTCGGCCAGATCAATGGCCCGCAGCTTCTCGGGGGTGACCGGCTCCCCGTGGGGGATGCGCGAGGCCAGGCAGGGTGCGGCGGGCTTGTCGGCCACGTCGACGCCGAGCACTCGCGCCATCGCCCGCACATCCTGCTTGGTGGCGCCCACCTCGGCCAGCGGGCGCAGCACCCGGTGCTCGGTGGCCGCGCGCGACCCCGGACGATCGGGGCGCACGGCGTCACTCGAGTTCTCGCCGTAGGCGATCGCCGACAGGCCCAACCCGGCGGCGAGGTCGTCGTCGATCCGAGTGAACAGTTCGGTCTTGCAGTAGTAGCAGCGGTCGACCCCGTTGACCAGGTAGTGCGGATCCTCCTGCTCGTGCGTGACCACCTCGACCACCCGGACGCCGATCCGCTCGGCGGTGCGGTGGGCCAGTCGTCGCTCGCGGGCCGCCAGCGACGCGCTGACCCCGAGGATCGCGACAACCCGGTCGGCGCCCAGGGCCGCCACCGCGGCGGCCGCGAGCGTCGCGGAGTCGACTCCGCCCGAGTAGGCGACGCCGAGCCGGGCGGCGTCCCCGGGCAGGGCGTCGATGAGAAGGCGTCCGACGTCGTCGACGAGTCGATGGACGCGGTCCGTCGTCAGAGTGTGGGCGTCGCTGGTCATGGGGATCCTTCCGGCGCGAATCGCGGCCGATGGTCGGATGTCCGGGCGCACGCGACGCTACCACCGGGTCTTGTGAGCGGCCCGGCTACGACCATGGGCCGAACCTTGCCCCCGTCCCGGGGGGCGGTTGGTCGATGAGTGGATACTGGACCCATGAGTAGTGTGTTCAACAGACGTCCATGGCTGCGCTGGACCGTTCCCGGGGCCGCCGTCGCCGGTCTGGTCTCAGGTGGCCTGTTCCTCCCCACGACGGCCAGCGCCGACGGGTTGCCCCCGCTGACGGCCGAACAACTGCTCACCGACGTGCAGCAGGCGAAGGTCCCCGGTCTATCCGGACGGGTGAGCGAGTCGGTCGATCTCGGCCTACCGAGCCTGCCGGCGTCCCTCACCGGCACCAGCACCTCGGTGACCAGCCTGATCAGCGGAACCCACAGCGCCCGGGTGTGGATGTCGGGCACCGACAAGTCGCGGGTGGCGATCGAGGCGCAGGGCCAGGAGACCGACATCGTGCGCAACGGCACCACCGTGTGGCAGTGGAGCAGCACCACGAAGAGCGTCACCAAGTTGGTCCTGCCGTCCACCACCGGCACGACCAGGCCGTCGACCGGTACGACGGTGACACCGCAGCAGGCCGCCCAGCAGATCCTGCAGCAGGTGGGCACCACGTCGACCGTCACGACGTCGTCCAACGACGTCGTCGCCGGCCGTCCCGCCTACGAACTGGTGGTCAAGCCGAAGGACGCCGGTAGCCGCATTGCGCAGGTGCGGATCGCGATCGACGCCAAGACCGGGACGGCCCTGCGGGTCGAGATCTATTCCACGCAGTTGAACGCCCCGGCGGTCACGATCGGCTTCACCTCGGTCGACTTCGCGGTTCCTGCGACGTCCGTGTTCGACTTCACCCCGCCGGCCGGGGCCACGGTGACCACGAAGGACGTCACGAAGCCGGCCGACACGACGGGCAGCGGCACCACCTCCGGCACGACGCAGCAGAAGCCCACCTTCATCGGCACGGGCTGGACCCAGATCGCCACCGGCCGCATCGACCTCAGCACCCTTGCCGCGCAGCAGAAGCCGCAGTCCTCGAGCGGCGGCGGATCGTCAACCAGCATCACGTCGCTGCTCGGCATGCTGCCGACGCAGACCGGCAGTTGGGGCACCGCGCACGTGCTCAACGGCACGCTCGTGTCGGCGGTGATCACCACCGACGGCCGCTACGCCGTGGGCGCCGTCGCACCCGACAGGCTGCTCGC
>JAJXWF010000071.1 GCA_021781735.1 Actinomycetes bacterium | reverse complement strand
GGAGTACGCCAGTCGACACCGACAACATCGGCCCCCGCGTCGCGCATCGCCACCAGCAGCTCGGCCGTGCCGACCCCGAAGTGGATCCGGGGCACGTCCGAGACCGACGCGAGCACCGCGCGGCTGTGCGGCAGCACCGACTCACGGTAGTCGGCCTCGGACAGCGAACCGGCCCACGAGTCGAACAGCTGCACCACCACCGCGCCGGCGTCCACCTGGGCCCGCAGGAACGTCGCGGAGTACTCCCCCAACCGGGCGCACAGTTCGTTCCAGGCGTCCGGCTGCCCGACCATGAACGCCTTGGTCTTCGCGTGGTCACGCGACGGGCCGCCTTCGATGAGGTAGCTGGCCAGGGTGAACGGGGCACCGGCGAACCCGATGAGCGGACGCTCCCCGAGTTCGGCCAGCGTGAGCCGCACGGCGTCCCCGATCATCGACAGTTGCTCGGGGGCGAGGTCGGGCAGGGCGCGCACGTCGTCGAGGTCGCACACCGGATGCTCGATCACCGGCCCGGTGCCCGCGACGATGTCGACGCCGACGCCCGCCGCCTTGAGCGGCACCATGATGTCGGAGAAGAAGATCGCCGCGTCGACCTGGTGGCGGCGCACCGGCTGCAGGGTGATCTCGGCCACCATCTCGGGGTCGAAGCACGAGTCGAGCATCGCCGAGCCCACCCGCAAACGGCGATATTCGGGAAGTGAGCGGCCCGCCTGGCGCATGAACCAGACCGGGAGTCCAGTGCCCTGGCGGTGTCGGGTGGCGGCTACCAGCAGCGACTCATCGCGGGGCTCATTCACGAACCGTGATTCAATCACACCCCGCGGAGGCCCACGAACCGATCTCGACCCGCCGTCGGCGCGTCACCCACCCCCCGGGGTGCCATCGTCCCTACCCTCGGAGGGTGAGTTCTGCCCATCAGCCCGCCCCGCGAGACCCGCTGTTCGACGCCGCGCTCGACGACCTCGCCCACTTCCGGTGGCGGGCGGAGCTCGACATCGACCACATGCCCTCACCGCAACGGATCGCCCCGCACACTGCGGCCATCAGCGCCGACGTCACCGTGGGCGACACCGAGGTCGGCAGCGGACGCCTGATCGTGCTGCACGACCCCGACGGGAACTCCGCCTGGGACGGCACGTTCCGGTGCGTCACCTACGCCCATGCCGACGTCGACCTGGAGATGGTCACCGACCCCCTCCTCGCCGAGGTCGCCTGGTCGTGGCTCACCGAGGCGCTGACCACCCACCGCGCCGAGCACACGGCAGCCTCCGGCACCATCACCGCGGTGTCCAGCCGCTGCTTCGGCGGGTTGGGCGCAGAACCCGATCGGGCCGAGGTCGAGGTGCGGGCGTCGTGGACGATGCTGCTCCACGACCGCCGGGACTTCCCGCGGCATCTGGCCGCCTGGCAGGACCTGCTGTGCACGACGGCCGGATTGCCCCCGCTGCCCGAGGGCGTCGTCCCGCTCGGCCCGACCCGGGGTGGTCCGCTGAGATGACGACAGCCGACAGCGAACCGACCGCGGACGCCGACGAGCTGCCCGTGCTGGCGCATCCCGGCGACGGGCTCCCCGCGCTTGTGGCCGACCCTCGGGCCCTTGCGGCGACCGTCGAGGCCCTGGCCGCAGGGGAGGGGCCGATCGCCATCGACACCGAACGGGCCCAGGGCTTCCGCTACTCCGGACGCGCCTACCTCATCCAGTTGCGTCGCACCGGGTCGGGCACCCACCTCATCGACCCGATCGCGTTCGGCGATCCCGACGGCACTGTGCACCTGGAGTCGCTGCAGGAGGTCATCGGAGCGCACGAGTGGATCCTGCACGCGGCCTCGCAGGACCTGCCGTGCCTGGTCGAGGCCGGGCTGCTGCCCGGGCGCCTGTTCGACACCGAACTTGCCGGACGGCTGCTCGGACTGCCCAAGGTGGGCCTCGGCGCCCTCGTGGAGCGCTTCTTCGGCCAGCGCCTGCTCAAGGAGCACTCGGCCGCCGATTGGTCACGCCGGCCGCTGCCGGAGGAATGGCTGGTGTACGCCGCGCTCGATGTGGAACTGCTCGTCCCGCTGCGGGACACCCTCGAGCGGTTACTCATCGATTCGGGGAAGAAGGACTGGGCCGATCAGGAGTTCGCCCACACGTTGCGCACGTTCAGCGCTCCCCGGCCCGAGCGCGCCGACCGCTGGCGACGCACGACCGGCATCCACGACGTGCACAGCCGCCGCGGGTTGGCGATCGTGCGGGAACTGTGGCTGGAGCGTGACCAGATCGCCGAGCGACTCGACCGCGCGCCCGGACGCACGCTGGGTGACACCGCGATCACCCAACTCGCCGGGCAGGCGTCCGATCGTGGGACCACCCAGCCCGACAAGGCCGCGATGCGGGCCATCCCGGGATTCGCACGGCGTCCTGCCCGCCAGTTCGAGGTCAACTGGCTGGCCGCCCTGGGACGCGCCCTTGACACCCCGGTATCGCGGCTTCCACCGCTGCGGCTGGCCTCCGATGGGCCCCCACCGCCGCGCAACTGGGCCCAGCGCCACCCCGAGGCCGCCGCCCGGTGGGACGCCGCCCGGCCCGCCGCCAACAGCCTCGCGGACCAGCTCGGCATGCCACCCGAGAACCTCGTCTCACCCGATGCGCTGCGTCGTCTGTGCTGGGAGTTCGCGGTGCCGCCGGACGCCGATCCCGACGTGCTGGCCGGCATGCTCCACGCCGAGCTGGAGGCGCGGGGTGCGCGTCCCTGGCAGGCCGACCAGCTGGCCCCCGTGCTCGCCGACGCCCTCACGGGGTCCGACGCGACGTCATCCGGGCCGGAGGACTCCGCCGAGGAGTAGGCCCCGCCTCGTGACTGCGGCCAGAAGATCCACGGGCCCTGGACGAGGCCCGGGAGTCTCCGGTCGCTGTCGGGCTACTGGTTCGAGACGATCGGCAGGTCGGCCGGCACGTCGTCGAGCAGTGCGAGGTACCTCTCGGTGACCCTCCGGGCCACCCCCTGGGCGGAGAGTCCGATCCGGTCGAGGATCTCGGGTCGCGACGCGTGGGGGATGAACTCGTCGGGGAGCCCGAGGCTCACCATGGCGCCCGGCGCCGAGGCGTCGGCGAGCGCCGCGCGCAACTGCGAGCCGAACCCCCCGACGACCACGTTGTCCTCGAGGCTCACGACGAGCCGGTAGGGACGGGCGAGTTCGACCAGGTCGGGGGTGATGGGCAGGGCCCACAGCGGATCGACCACCCGTGCCGAGATGCCCTGGCGGGCCAGCCGATCGGCCGCCTGCAGAGCGGTCTGGACGAACTGGCCGATCGCCACGATCAGCACGTCGGCGTGCGGGGCGTCGCGGACGATGTCGAGTCCCCGCACGGCGCGGATCGCCTCGATGGGCTCGGGAAGGACGTCCTTGGAGTAGCGCAGCACGGTCGGACCGTCGTCGACACCGACCGCGGTCGTCAGCGCCGCAGTGAGCCGCGGGGCGTCCCGTGGCGCCGCCAGCCGCAGGCCCGGTACGAGGCCCATGAGCGAGATGTCCCACATGCCGTGATGACTGGCCCCGTCGGGGCCGGTGATCCCGGCCCGGTCGAGCACGATCGTGACACCGAGGCGGTGCAGCGCGACATCCATCAGCACCTGGTCGAACGCGCGGTTGAGGAACGTGGCATACATGGCGACCACCGGGTGCAGGCCCGCCGTCGCCATCCCGGCAGCACTGGCCATCGCGTGCTGCTCGGCGATCCCGACGTCGAACACGCGGTCGGGGAACTCCCGGGCAAACGGTGCCAGACCGGTGGGGTGCAGCATGGCCGCGGAGATCGCAACGAGGTCTGGTCGCTGCCGACCGAGCGTCACCAGGGCGTCGGAGAAGGCGGCGGTCCACGACGGCGCCGACGTGGTGAGCGCCTTGCCCGTGATCTCGTCGATCCGACCGACCGCGTGGAACCGGTCCTCCTCATGTTCCTCGGCCGCGCGGAAGCCGCGTCCCTTCTGGGTGATGCAGTGCACCAGCACCGGACCCCGGAACCCGCGGGCCTGCTCGAGCGCCTTGGTGACGGCCCCGAGATCGTGCCCGTCGATCGGCCCGAGGTACTTGATGCCCAGGTCGCTGAACATGCCCTGGGGCGCGAGAACGTCCTTGACGCCGGTCTTCAGCCCGTGCAGCAGGTCATAGGCGGGCCTACCGAAGAGGGGGGCACGGCTGACGCTGCGCTTCACCACGTCGAGCGTCTGTTCGTAGCGCGGGTCGGTGCGCATGCCGGACAGGTGGCGGGCGAGTCCACCGACCGTCGGCTCGTACGAGCGTCCGTTGTCGTTGACCACCACGACCACCGGCAGTTCGGGGTGCGCAGACAGGTTGTTGAGGGCCTCCCAGGCCATGCCGCCGGTGAGCGCGCCGTCACCGATGACGGCCACCACGCTGCGGCCGGTCTCCCCCCGCACGTGCAGACCCTCGGCCAGGCCCGTCGCCCACGACAGGGACGCCGACGCGTGGGAGTTCTCGACCCAGTCGTGTTCTGATTCGCTGCGGGACGGGTAGCCCGACAAGCCGCCGTTCTGCCGCAGCGTGGGGAACATGTCGACCCGCCCGGTGAGCATCTTGTGCACATAGCTCTGGTGCCCGGTGTCGAAGATGATGGGATCACTCGGCGATTGGAACACCCGATGGATCGCGACGGTGAGTTCGACGATGCCGAGATTGGGGCCCAGATGGCCGCCCGTACGGCTCACGTTGCTGATGAGGGAACGGCGAATCTCGTCGACCAACGCCTCGAGCTCCACCTTGGTGAGAGCCCTCAGGTCGTCGGGGCCGCTGATGCGGTCGAGAATAGCCATGGCTTGCATCTTAGGTCGACATGCCCGGCGGGGCACCTCACCGCACCCCGCCGCCCCGTGAGGGACGGTGAACATGACCCGATCGGGTGGGCGGGCGGGTGCCTCACAACCTGCGGATGAACACCCGCCCGCGCAGGGCCTGCTCGACCAGCAGCACGCCGCGGCGGATCCGCACCAGTCTCGCCTCTTCGCGCTGCAGCACCTCGACGGTGCTGTCGAGCACGTCGGGACCCACGACATCTCCGAGACCGGCCCGCGCCGAGGCCAGTGCCTCGTGGCTCGCGCGGATCTGGCTCTCGACGAATTGTGCCGCGAGCCGGGCGAGCACCACCGGGTGCCGCCGCAGCACTTGGTGGGCGCGATAGTCGGCCGGGCAGCAGTCGAACAGGAACGCGACCGCGGAGGGGATCCAGTCGTCACCACCCGGCGGCTGCACCATCTCGGGCCAGCCCGGTGGCACGTAGATCTGATCGGGGGTGGACCACCCCGGACGCGGCGTGACTGAGCGGACGGCCGATCCGGCATGCGAGCCGGACCTGTCGCGCGGCGCCTCGTGGCGTGCGAAGAAACCCTGACCCTCGGAGCGCACCGGGGATGTGGTCGACGACGTGGGGCACATGATCGACTCCTCTCGAACGTGTGTTCGATTCTATCTCCCTCGGGGGGTCTCGGCAAGAGGGTGGCCCGGCCGCTCCGCCAGGACGACGCTCGCAGGACTCGTACCATGACGGCAGCACGGTCGGCGGCCCGTCCGCTCGGCACGACGACGGGCCGGTTCGCATCAGAAGCCGTCAAGGTCCCGGCACGCGAGTGGGGTCGTGGGCCGTGCGATGATGGCGCCATGGCCGAACGGCGCGGGGCCCCGTCGGATCCGGCCGATCCGGCCGTGGCGACGGACACCGACGTCGTGTGCGCCATCGTCGCCGGGCATCTGGACGCCGAGATCGTCCACCGCGACGACGGGTTCATCGCGTTCCTCGATCATCGCCCGGTGTTCCCCGGCCACGTGCTCGTCTGCCCCGTCGCCCACATCGCCAACCTCAACGAACTGGACACTGCCGTGATGGGTCCGCTGCTGGCCCTCGCCCGGCGCATCTCGCTCGCCCAACAGACCGCCCTCGGCGCGGACGGCAGTTTCGTGGCCCTGAACAACATCGTGAGCCAGTCGGTGCCGCACGTCCACCTCCACGTGGTCCCCCGCCGCCGTCACGACGGCCTGCACGGCTTCCTCTGGCCGCGACAGCGCTATGCCGACGGCCAGGACACCGAGGTGGCGGCAGCTCTCCGCGCGGCGCTGACCGAGGTCTGAGCGGCGACCCGGCCCGTGCGGCGGGCCAGACGGGCCATCACGCCCGGATGGTCCCGGGACACGACGGTGGGGGCCGCACCCCACCGGGTACGACCCCCACACGGTCCTGCGCGGCCCTGGGGCCGCCGTGGTCACTTCTTGAGCAGTGACCGCAGCACGAACTGCAGGATCCCGCCGTTCACGTAGTACGACCGCTCCCCCGGCGTGTCGATGCGCACGACCGCCTCGAAGCTGACGCTGGACCCGTCGGCTCTGGTCGCGGTGACGGTCATCGTCTTCGGCGTCTGCCCCTCGTTGAGCCCGGTGATTCCCTGGATCGCAAAGGTCTCGGTGCCGTCGAGCCCGAGGCTCCCGGCGCTGTGCCCCTCGGGGAACTGCAGCGGAAGCACACCCATGCCGAGCAGGTTGGAGCGGTGGATGCGCTCGTAGCTTTCGGCGATGACCGCTCGGACGCCGAGCAGCGCGGTGCCCTTGGCGGCCCAGTCGCGCGACGACCCGGAGCCGTACTCCTTGCCGGCCAGGACGACCAGCGTGATCCCGGCGGCGGCGTAGTTGACCGACGCGTCGTAGACCGTGGACACCGGGCCATCGGGCTGAGTGAAGTCACGGGTGAAGCCGCCCTCGGTGCCGGGGGCCAGCTGGTTGCGCAACCGGATGTTGGCGAACGTGCCGCGGATCATCACCTCGTGATTGCCGCGCCGCGAGCCGTAACTGTTGAAGTCCTTATGGTGGACGCCGCGCTCGGTGAGGTAGTGCCCGGCGGGGCTGTCGTGCTTGATCGCGCCGGCCGGGGAGATGTGGTCGGTGGTCACCGAGTCGCCGAGCTTCAGCAGCACCCGGGCGCCCTCGATGTCGGTGACCGGCGCGGGCTCGGCCGGCATGTTCTCGAAGTACGGGGGCTTGCGCACGTAGGTCGACTCGTCGTCCCACTCGAAGATGTCGCCCTCGGGCGTCGGCAGATTGCGCCACCGATCGTCACCCGCGAACACGTCGGAGTAGCCCTTGGTGTACATGTCGGACGAGATCGACACCCGGACCACCTCGTCGATTTCCTCCTGGCTGGGCCAGATGTCACGAAGGTACACCTTGCGTCCATCGGTGCCCTCACCGATCGGATCGTTGACCAGGTCGATGTCCATCGTCCCGGCGAGCGCGTAGGCCACCACCAGCGGGGGGCTGGCCAGGTAATTCATCTTCACGTCGGGGTTGATGCGACCCTCGAAGTTGCGGTTGCCCGACAGCACCGAGACGACGGCCAGGTCGTTCTCGTTGACCGCCGCCGACACCTCGGGGATCAGCGGCCCGGAGTTGCCGATGCAGGTGGTGCACCCGTAGCCGACGAGGTCGAAGTCGAGGTCGTCGAGATACTTCTGCAGGCCGCTCTTCGCGTAGTAGGCGCTGACCACCTTGGATCCGGGTGCCAGAGTGGTCTTCACCCAGGGCTTGCGGCGCAGGCCGAGGTCGTAGGCCTTCTTGGCCACGAGAGCAGCGCCGATCATCACGCTCGGGTTGCTGGTGTTGGTGCACGAGGTGATCGCCGCGATCGTCACCGCACCATTGGCGAGCTCGAACGTCTCGCCGCTGGCCAGGGTCACCGTGGCGGGCGCCGTGCGATCCGACACGTGCTGGCGGACCGACTCGGAGAACGCGTGCTGGGCCTCCGACAGCAGGATCCGGTCCTGCGGACGCTTCGGCCCCGCGATGCTCGGCACGACCGTACCGAGGTCGAGTTCGAGGTATTCGCTGTAGCGCGGCTCGCGGGCGGCGTCGTGCCACATGCCCTGCTGCTTGGCGTAGGCCTCGACGAGCTTGATCTGGTGCTCGTCGCGTCCGGTGAGCCGCAGGTAGTCGATGGTTCTCTCGTCGATCGGGAAGATCGCGATGGTCGAGCCGTACTCGGGGCTCATGTTGCCGATCGTCGCGCGGTTCGCGACCGCCACCTCGGCCACCCCCTCGCCGTAGAATTCGACGAACTTGCCGACCACCTTGTGCTGTCGCAACATCTCGGTGATGGTCAGCACCAGGTCGGTGGCGGTGGCGCCCTCGGGCAGCTTGCCCGACAGCTTGAAGCCGACCACGCGCGGGATGAGCATCGACACGGGCTGGCCCAGCATGGCCGCCTCGGCCTCGATGCCGCCGACGCCCCAGCCGACCACGCCGAGGCCGTTGACCATCGTCGTGTGCGAGTCGGTGCCGACCAGCGTGTCGGGATAGGCCTGCAGAACGCCGTCGACCGTGCGGGCGAACACGACGCGGGCCAGGTGTTCGATGTTCACCTGATGCACGATGCCGGTGCCCGGGGGCACCACCTTGAAGTCGTCGAACGCCGTCTGTCCCCACCGGAGGAACTGGTAACGCTCCCGGTTGCGCTGGTATTCGATCTCGACGTTGCGCTCGAAGGCGTTGGGAGTGCCGAACACCTCGGCGATCACCGAGTGGTCGATGACCATCTCGGCCGGCGACAGGGGGTTGATCCGGGCGGCGTCGCCGCCGAGATCCTGCATGGCCTCGCGCATGGTGGCGAGATCGACGATGCAGGGAACGCCGGTGAAGTCCTGCATGATCACCCGGGCCGGGGTGAACTGGATCTCCCGGCTGGGCTCGCTCGAGGGATCCCACGATCCGAGGGCCGCGATGTCGTCGGCCGTGATGTTCGCGCCGTCCTCGGTGCGCAGCAGGTTCTCGAGCAGCACCTTCAGGCTGAACGGCAGGCTCTCATGCCCCTCGACGGCGTCGATCCTGAACATCTCGTAGGACTGGTCATCGACGGTGAGGCTGGTCCGTGCATCGAAACTGTTGAGGCTCATGACGTGGTGTTCCACCCTTCTTCCTCTGATCACCCGGCAACCGTGCCAGGTCTCTTGACGTCAAGATATCATCCGCGCCCGACTCCACGCCGTGACGAACCCCAGTCTGCCCGTTCGATCCGAACGTGTCAGCGGCCCGGGCGAAACAGCATCGCCAGGGGCCGGCGCACGGTCGCCCGTCAGGGCGTGCCGGACGCCGGGACGCGGGCCTCGGGTTCCAGCAGCGCGACGCACTCGACATGATGGGTCATCGGGAACAGGTCGAAGGCCCGCAGCCCGGTCAGCCGGTATCCCGCGGCAGCGAAGGTCCGCAGGTCACGCGCCAACGCCGCCGGATCGCAGGCGACGTACGCGACCGCCCGGGGCTTGCGGTCCGTGATAGCCAGGCACACCCGGGCTCCGGCGCCCTTGCGGGGCGGGTCGAGCACCACGAGATCGGGGTCGGGCAGTCGCGGCAGAGCCCGCTCGACCGGCGCCGCGTGGAACGACACGCCGGGGGCGTTGCGCCGTGCGTGAGTGACAGCCCCACGGTCGGACTCGACTCCGACACACGACATCCCCCTGCGGCTCAGCTGGGCCGCGAACAGGCCCACGCCACAGTACAGATCCCACACGGTCTCGCCCGGCAGCGGGTCGAGCGCCGCGAGCACCGCATCGACCAGCACCCGCGCCGCCCGGGGGTGCACCTGCCAGAAGCCGGCGCCCGACAGCTCGTAAGCGAGCGGCCCGACCCGTTGGGTGATCGCCGGTGCCGGGGACGGCCCGTCGTCGACCAGGTACAGCACGTCATCGGCCGAGACCACCGCGTCCACGCCGCGTCGCGCACCCCGGGCGGCCTCGGCCACCCGGGCCGGATCGATGTCCCGATGGGCGATCGCGCATCCCGCGTCCGGCAGCACCACGAGCTCGTTGCTGTGGTGGCGCATCATGGCCGGACGCCCCTGACTCACCCGGTAGCGCATCCGGGTGCGCCATCCGAGCAGATCGTCGGGATGGGCGGGGTCGGCGGGTTCGACCAGGCGGTCGAGGTCCAGGTCGAGGTCGAGACCCGCGAGTCGGCGCAACTGCTCGTCGATCACCTCGGCCTTGAGCCGGCGCTGCGCGGACGCCGACACGTGCTGGAAGTCACAGCCGCCGCACTCGCCGGCGACCGGACACGGCGCCGGGACGCGGTCGGGCGAGGCCTCCAGCACCTGGACGGCGTCACCCAGCCAGAACCTGGCGTGGCTCGTCTCGGTGAGCCTCACGGTGACCAGCTCACCCGGCAGGGCGTGCCGGACGAAGATCACCCGCTCGTCGAGACGTGCGACGACGTGTCCACCGTGGGCGATCGTGGTGGCGCGAACGGGTCCGACGACGTCGCCGGGGGCCGGGGGCCTGGTCATCGGCGGGGTCTCCCGCCGGGACCGGAATGCCACGCGAGCGGGTCGGCCCGGTCGTAGCGTTCCTCCTCGTTCTCCGAGGACCGCAACTGGAACGGCACGGACGTGACCATCACGTTGGACATGAAGTGCAGCCGGGTGCGGATCATCAGCGCGGTCTGGTTGTGCAACAACTGTTCCCACCAGTGCCCCACGACGTATTCGGGGATGTAGACACAGACGATGTCGCGCGGATTGCCCGACCGGAGGCGGCGCACGTAGTCGATGAAGGGGCCGGTGACCTCCCGGTAGGGGGAGGCGATCACGCTGAGGGGCACGTCGAGACTCAACGCGTTCCAGACCTGCACCAGACGATCGCTGCCGTCGCCATCGACCGCGACCGTCACCGCGGCGAGGGTCGACGGCCGGGACGCCCGGGCGAACGCCAGCGCCCGCATGGCGGGCTTGTTCACCTCGGCGACCAGTACGACGGCGTGCACCCGACTCGGTAGGATCCGGTCCTCGTCGGGCGAAACCGCGGTCTCGCGCTCCACCGAGTCGTAATGCCGCCGGATCGCGCGCATCAGGACGAAAAGCACGACCATCGCCATCACGGCAAGGTAGGCGCCGTGGATGAACTTGCTCGCCAGCACGATGATCAGCACGATGCCGGTCATCGTGAAGCCGATTCCGTTGATCACCCGCGAACGCTTCATCGTGCGGCGCTTCGTCGCGTCGGTCTCGGTGCGCAGATGCCGGTTCCAGTGCCGCATCATCCCGAACTGACTCACCGTGAACGAGACGAACACCCCGACGACGTACATCTGGATCAGCTGGGTCACCGACGCGTTGAAGGCGACCACCAGTCCGATCGCGGCGAGCGCGAGCGTGATGATGCCGTTCGAGTAGGCCAGGCGATCGCCGCGGGTGTGCAACTGGCGCGGGAGAAAGTTGTCGCGGGCGAGGATCGACCCGAGCACTGGGAACCCGTTGAACGCGGTGTTTGCCGCGAGGAACAGGATGATCATCGTCGCGGTGACGACGAAGTAGAAGCCCGGGCGGAACGTGTTGTAGAACGCGATGGTGGCCAGCTGGCCGACCACGGTGAGACTCTCGGAGGTGATCTTCTGGCCCGACGGCGTGACGAAGTACGAGCCGCCCTGCGCGGAGTCGATGAGATGGACGCCCGTGAGGTTCGCCAGGACGATCATGCCGAGCAGCATCGACACCGCGACCCCCCCGAGCAGGGCCAGGGTGGTGGCGGCGTTGCGGCTCTTCGGCGCGCGGAACGCCGGAACCCCGTTGCTGATCGCCTCGACGCCGGTGAGTGCCGCGCTGCCGGATGAAAAGGCCCGGGCCAGCAACGCCACCATGAGCACTCCGGAGAAGTTGCGGTAGCCGCTCGTCGCGACCACCGTGTAGTCCGCCGTCTCGGCGCGCAACGCCTGTCCGAGCACGAAAATCCGGAAGAAGCCGTACAGGACCATGCCGATGATCCCGAGCATGAACGCGTAGGTGGGGACCGCGAACACCGTGCCGGATTCGCGGACGCCCCGCAGGTTCATGGCCATGAGGACCGTGATGACGATCGTCGCGGTGAGCACCTCATGTCCCTGCAGCGACGGAATCATGGCCTCGGCGTTCTGCACGCCCGAGGACACCGACACGGCGACGGTCAGCACATAGTCGACGAGCAGCGCGCTCGCCACCGTCAGCCCGGCCATCGGCCCGATGTTGACCGTGGCCACCTCGTAGTCGCCGCCGCCGGATGGATAGGCGTGCACGGTCTGGCGGTAGCTGGTCACGACGACGAGCATGACCAGCGCCACCGCGATCGCGATCTTCCACGAGAACACGAACGCCGACATGCCGGCGAGGGAGAGCGTGAGGATGATCTCGTCGGGCGCGTAGGCCACCGAACTGAGGGCGTCGGAAGCGAACACTGGAAGCGCGATGCGCTTGGGTAGCAGGGTCTCACCCAGCTGCGTGGAGGCCAGCTTGCGACCCACGAGCACGCGCTTGACGGATTCGGACACCTTCACGGTGTGAGACTTTATCCTGGCATCCGTCCGGCGAGGCCCGCTGCGCGCGGCCGACGCCCCGACCGGACGCCGGCCGTGCGATAGCCTCGTGCCGTCGACCGGGTGTCCTGCCCCGGCCGATTCGCCGGAGCCGTCGCGGAGGAAATGTGCACATCGTCATCATGGGCTGCGGCCGCGTCGGGGCGACCCTGGCCCGCAGCCTCGAGAAGCGCGGTCACAGCGTCGCGATCATCGACATCGACGTCGAATCCTTCCGTCGCCTGGGCCCCGACTTCCAGGGCTCGACCGTCAAGGGCGTGGGCTTCGACCGCGACGTGCTGATCGAGGCGGGCATCGAGCACGCCGACGGCTTCGCCGCCGTGTCCAGTGGTGACAACTCCAACGTGATCGCCGCCCGTGTCGTGCGCGAGGAGTTCGGCGTTCACAACGTGATGGCGCGTATCTACGACCAGGGCCGCGCCGAGGTCTACGAGCGCCTGGGCATTCCCACCGTGGCCACCGTGCGCTGGGCCGCGAACCAGGTGCTGCGCGGCCTGCTGCCGGAGGGTTCCGAGCCGGTGTGGCGCGACCCCTCGGGCAAGGTCCGGCTCGTGCAGGTGGGCACCCATCCCTCCTGGGTCGGCCGCACCGTGGGCACCATCCAGCAGACGCTGCACTGCCCCGTCCCGTTCCTCGTGCGTTTCGGCGAGGGTCTCGTGCCCACGCAGTCCACGGTGTTCCAGGACGGCGACCTGCTGTATGTCGCCGTCGAGAACGACCGCCTCGACGAGGTCGAGTCCCTGCTGGCCGACGTTCCGCCCCAGCACTGAACCGTCGCGACCGTCAGGTCGCAGCAGAGGAGACACGCCATGCGAGTCGTCATCGCCGGAGCCGGCAACGTCGGACGCTCGATCGCCCGCGAACTCATCCACAACGGCCATTCGGTGCTGCTGGTCGACCGCGATCCCCACGCCATGAAGACCGAGAGCGTTCCCGACGCCGACTGGCTGCTGGCCGACGCGTGCGAACTCGACTCACTCAAAGAGGCCCGACTCGAGACCGCCGACGTGTCGATCGCCGCCACGGGCGATGACAAGGTCAATCTCGTGCATTCGCTGTTGGCCAAGACCGAGTTCGGCATCCCCCGCACCGTCGGGCGAGTGAACCACCCCCGTAACGAATGGCTGTTCACCGAGAAGTGGGGGGTCGACATCATGGTGTCGACCCCACGCCTGATGTCGGCCCTGGTCGAGGAGGCGGTCACCGTCGGTGACCTCGTGCGCCTGTTCACCTTCAAGAAGGGCAGCACCAACCTCGTCGAGATGACCCTGCCGCACGAGAGCCCGTGCGCCGGGCGCCGCGTCGATTCGTTCGACCTTCCGGGCGATGCCGTGCTGGTGGCGATCGTCCGGGACGGCGTCGCCCGGGCGCCGGAGCACGACGCCGCCTTCGAGGGGGGCGACGAACTGCTGTTCATCGTGTCGCCGGAGTTCGAGGAGGAACTCACCGACCTGCTGGCCCCCCGCGACTGATCGACCCGCGTCCCGGTGGACCGGGTCAGTCGGACAACAGCTGGTAACGCGGGTTGAAGATCGTGCGCCGCCCGCCGGAGAGCGTCAACCGCCCCGTGACCCGCAGGCGCCGTCCGGCCACGATGCCCGGAACCGCCGGGCGCCCGAGCCACACCAGTCGCACGACGCCGGTGCCGTCGTCGAGGTCGGCCTCGAGCCCTCGGCCGGTGGCGCCCGGCGTGAGCACCAGCACCGTGACCTGTCCGACGAGAGTCACCTCGCTGCGCACGAGGCAGTCGGTGAGCTTGTCGGCGCCGGCGGCCTCGGCCTGACGCTCCAGGGACTCGGCGTGGATCTGCGAGGTGGAGCGACCAAACCTGGTCCACGCGCGGCGGAGCCGGGCCTTCACACCGTGCGCGTCAGCGGGCATCGTCATCGGCGCTCCAGAGTGGAAGAAAAGTGGACATCATCGGCGTCTCAGTGCACCTGCACGTGTCGAGCCGGCCGCCAGGATCGCTCAGGCATCGGTGGTGGGCGGGTCGGCGAGCCCGATGTTGTCGGGCACGCTGAGCCACACGAGATCACCCGGCACCCGGGGCTGATCGTCACGTGACACCACGAGGTTCTTGAAGAACTCGATCAGTACTCCGGCCGAGCCGGTGTTGTCGTCGCTCATCGCGGACTCGCCCATCAGCGTTCCACGCAGCAGCCACCGGGGCCCCTGCACGAGCCAGATCCGCGACGCGTGCAGCATTTCCTCGCCCTCGGGCCCCTGCACCGGGACGAGCCGGCGCAGTTCGGTGCCGAACGGGCCTTCGGCGAGGTTGACGTTGCCACCGCTCTGGGTGGCGCCCGACTGCAGTGCCTCGCGGACCTCCGGGAGCATCGACGAGCGCGCGGGCGCCGCGAACAGTGCCACCTCGAGTCCGGACGAGCCGTGCAGGGCCAGAAGGGCCTGGACGCGCTGGGACTGCTGCTCGATCTGAAGCTGGATCGCGACCTCGGGGTCGGGGGTGACGATCAGGCTGCCGAAGTCGAGACGTTCGATCCCCGACTCGGCGTCACCCGACAGGTCGACCTCGCCG
>JAJXWF010000070.1 GCA_021781735.1 Actinomycetes bacterium | reverse complement strand
GGAACGGTTCCGCCCCATTCTCCCACCCTTGTCGGGCGCACCCATGGAGGCGACCGGGGCGGTCGTGCCGGCGTCGTTGACGCGGAGAGTGTCAGTCATCGTAGTGAACCCAATACTTGGAGACGAGGAAGTTCACCGCTGTGAAGATCGCGATGATGATCATGAGGAGCCACGCCATCGCCGACGCGTAGCCCATGCGGAACTGCCCGAACCCCTGGAGGTACAGGTACAGCGTGTAGAACATCGTGGAGTCCGCCGGACCGCCCGTGCCGCCCGAGACGACGAAGGCCTGGGTGAACGACTGGAAGGCGCCGATGATCTGCAGCACGAGGTTGAAGAACACGATCGGACTCAGGAGTGGCATGGTGATGTGCACGAACTGCGTCCATTTCGACGCGCCGTCGACGGCCGCGGCCTCGTAGTACATCGTCGGAATCTGGCGCAGGCCGGCGAGGAAGATGATCATCGGCGAGCCGAACGTCCAGATGTGCAGCAGGATGATCGTCGACAGCGCCGTCGACGGGTCGGCGATCCAGCCGGGCGGGTTGTGCACGCCGATCTTGAGCAGCAGCTGGTTGACCAGTCCGGTGGTGCCGAAGATTTCCCGCCACAGGACGGCGATCGCCACCGATGCACCCATCAGCGAGGGCAGGTAGAACACCGAGCGGTAGAAGGGCAGCGCCCGCATCCCCCGGTTCAGCGCCATCGCGATGATCAGGGCCAGCGCCAACTGCAGCGGCACCGAGACGAACACGTAGGTGAACGTGACCTTGAGCGAGTTGATCAGTCGCGAATCGTGGTACATCGCGACGTAGTTCTGCAGCCCGATCCAGTGCGGGGCCGACAGCAGGTTGTAGTCGGTGAACGACAGGTACAGCGAGGCCACCATCGGCCCGATGGTGATGACCAGCAGACCCACCAGCCACGGGAGCAGGAAGACGTAAGCGGCCTTGTTGTCGCGGTTCTCGCCGCGGTTGCGACGTTTCTGGGGGAGTTCGGCTATCGCACTCATCGCAGTGTCCGTTCAGTTGGCCCCGGGTGTGGCCGCCCGTCGGGCGGCCACACCCGCCGAGCACCGGTCAGCTCTTGCCCTGGAGGGCGGTGGTCAGCGAGGTCAGGTAGTCCTGGGCGGTCTGCTGCGGCGTCGACTTGCCGAAGATCAGGTTCGATTCATAGGTCGCATAGTTCGCGTTGCTGGACCCCGGAGGAGTCAGGCCGATCGGCGTCCCGAGGTCGGGCGCGATGCCCTGGAGGTAGCCGGAGACCTGCTTGTCGGTGGCGGTCATCTGCGGGGTGACCGCCGCGAGCACCTTGCTGTTGGCGGGGATGCCGCGCTCGGTGCCGAGGATCTTGCCGCACGTCGGGCTGTTGACGAGGAAGTCCACCAGCTTGACGGCCGCCGCCTGCACCTGGGAGTTCTTGTTGACCGACCACAGCATCGACGCCTTGTAGTACAGCTGGACGTCCTTGGCGCTGCCCGTGACCGTGGGAGGCATGAGGAACTGCAGGGTGGTGCCGGTGTCCTTGTCCAGGGAGGTGACCTGGTTGCTCCACCAGTACGAGAGCGCCACCTTGTTCGTGGCGGCCATGCTCTGGTCCTGCGACGTCGTCATGTCCTGCGACGTCAGGGACGCGGACGGGGCCGCCTTGGAGTTCTGGAGCGCCAGAGCCTCGGCGAAGAACGGGGAGAGCTGGGCGGCGGTGAAGCCGGGCTTGGTGCCGCTGTACTCGTCCGCCCCGTGCTGGCGCAGCCACAGGCGCAGCATGAAGTCGACGCTGGCGATGTTCTGGGTTCCGAAGGTTCCGGAGGGGCTGTTCGCGGTGATCTTCTGAGCGGCCTTGGCCATGTCGCTCCAGGTCCAGGTCTTGTCGTCGGGGATCGCCACCCCGGCGGCCTTGAACACCTTGGGGTTGGCCATGGCGGCCGGTGCGTTGATGCCCGCGACGATCGCGAAGGTGCCCTTCGACGTTGTCCCCATGTTGGCGGTCGCCGAGCTGAAGTTCGAGGTGTCGAGGCCGGCGGTCTTGAGGTCGAGCAGCGTGCCATTGTTCGAGTACTGGGTGAGGTAGCTCTCGTCCATCTGGATGACGTCGGGAGCGCTGCCTCCGGCGAACTGGGTGGCGAGCTTGTCCCAGTAGCTGCTCCAGGATCCCGGCTCCTGCTGCACCGTGATGTCGGGGTTCTCCTTCTCGAACTCGGCGACCGCCTTGGCGGTCAACGGGTTCCGGACGTCGTTGCCCCACCAGGCGAGGCGCACGACGGTCTTGCCGCCCGAGCTCGCCGCGGCACCGCCCGAGCTGCCGGTGCCGCACCCGGCCCCGGTCATTGCGAAACCTCCGGCCAGGATGCCGGCAAGGATTGTCCTGCGTGATGTCTTCATGGGGTCTCCCTGTGCGTCGTTGCATTGGACCAGCGCCCTGGGAAGCGCTTCCCGGAGCCTAGGCGCCCAACGGCTCGAAGTCAACGGCTGAAACGAATCAAAATCGCAATCGGAGCACGGCTAGGGATCTTGCCTCGAAGCCGACGGAAAGCGCTTGCCCATTCGGGCCGGACCCCCCAGAATGGGACTCGGCGCTCGGGCGCACCGACCGCCGTGGGGAGGACATCGTGCAGTCGACAGGCAACCCGCCAGCACCAGACCGGATCGCCCCGGTGACGATCGTGACCGGAGGGTCGCGCGGCATCGGCCTCGGAATCACCAGGCGGTTGCTCGCCGACGGCCACCGGATCGCGGTCCTCGCGACCCGCCCGGCACCCGGGCCGCTGCTCGCCGCCCTCGCCGACCTCGGGGAGGTGACCTACGTGCAGGGCAGCGTGGCCGAGCCCGACGACCACCTGCGGCTCATCGAGTCGACCCTGGAGGCCTTCGGGCGCATCGACAATCTGGTCAACAACGCCGGCGTCGCCCCGCTGGTGCGCGACGACATCCTGGACGCCGGGCCGGAGTCGTACGACCGGGTCATGACGATCAACCTGCGGGGCCCCTACTTCCTCACCCAGGCGGTCGCCCGGCACCTCATCGTCCAGCGCGGCGACGTCGACCCGCTGACCCTCGCGCGGCCCTGCGGGTCGATCGTCAACGTGTCGTCGGTCTCGGCCACCCACGTCTCACTCAACCGCGGAGAGTATTGCCTGTCGAAGGCGGGCGTCGCCATGGCGACGCAACTGTGGGCGGCCCGGCTCGCGCCCGAGGGCATCGTCGTCAACGAGGTACGCCCCGGCGTGATCGCCACCGATATGACCGCGGAGGTCAGGGACCGGTACGACGAGCTGTTCACCCAGGGGGTCGCGCCGATGCGCCGGTGGGGTCAGCCGCGCGACGTCGCGGGCGCTGTGTCGCTCCTGCTCGCCGGCGACATGCCGTACTCGACCGGGGACATCATCCACGTCGACGGCGGCATGCACATCCCCACCCTCTGACGAACCGCCCGCCGGCGTCCCACCCGATGCCGACCCGCACCCAGGAGCCGCATCATGCACATCAGCACCGCCCGCTTCGGCACCGAGGACATCCCGGTCGTGTCGGCCAACACGGTGGTGGTCGGCACCGGCGCGGCGGGGTACTGTGCCGCCGACCGCCTCGCCCAGTTCGGCCAGCCCGACATCGTGATGGTCACCGACCGGATCCGGGCCGGGGCGTCCCGCAACGCGGGATCGGACAAGCAGACCTACTACAAGCTCACGCTGTCAGGAACCGAGCCCGACTCGGTGCGCGCCATGGCCGAAACACTGTTCTCCGGCGGCGCCATGGACGGTGACAATGCGGTCGTCGAGGCGGCCCTGTCGGCTCGATGCTTCTACCACCTCGTCGAGGCGGGCGTCCCGTTCCCGAGCAACGCCGTCGGAGAGTTCATCGGCTACAAGACCGATCACGATCCGCGACAGCGGGCGACCTCGGTCGGCCCGTTCACCTCGCGCTCGATGGTCGAGAGGCTCGAGGACCGGGTGCGGACCCGCGGGACCCCGGTGCTCGACTCGTGCCGGATCATCGACCTGGTCACCGACGAGGGTCGGGTGGTCGGGCTGCTGTGCCTGCGCACCGACGTGCGCGCTCAGCGGGCCGACGACGAGGAGGGCCCCGAGACCAACCGCACCGACACGCCGCGTCCGGGCATCGCTGCCAATGCGGAACTTCCCGACACGGGGTCACGGTTCCTGCTGCTGCGCTGCACCAACATCGTCTACGCCTCGGGCGGGCCGGCCGGCATGTACGCCGATTCCGTCTACCCGCACGGACAGTGGGGCGCCAACGGGGCGGCACTACGGGCGGGAGTGCACGGGAAGAACCTCACCGAGTGGCAGTTCGGACTGGCCTCGATCAAGCCGCGCTGGAACGTCTCGGGAACCTACATGCAGGCGATCCCCCGGTTCGTCTCGACGGCGAGCGATGGCTCCGACGTCCGGGAATTCCTCCACGAGGCCCTGCCCGACTACGGGGACCAACTCACCCGGATCTTCCTCAAGGGCTACCAGTGGCCGTTCGACGTGCGCAAGGCCCGGGACGGGTCGTCGCTCATCGACCTGCTCGTGCATCGGGAGACGGTGCTGCGCGGACGCCGGGTGTTCCTCGACTTCCGCACAAACCCGATGGCACGACCGTTCGACCCGCAACGGTTGGACGCCGAGGCCCGCGACTACCTCGACCGCGCGGGCGTCCTCGGCCTGCACGAGGCGCTGGGCCGTGAGTCGACGCCGATCCAGCGGCTGCAGCACATGAACCGGCCCGCCTACGACTTCTACCTGAACCGTAATCCGGGAGTCGACCTCGAGACCGACCTGCTCGAGATCGCCGTCTGCGTCCAGCACAACAACGGCGGCCTCGCGGTCGACGCATGGTGGCACTCCAACCTCGAGGGCTTCTTCCCGGTGGGCGAGGCGGCCGGATCGCACGGGATCTACCGGCCGGGCGGCGCGGCACTCAACTCGGGCCAGGTCGGCGCGACGCGGGCCGCCCAGTTCATCGCCGCGCAGCGCCGGGGGGAGCCTCCGCGCGATGAGGCCGGCTTCGCGGACACGGCGGCCGGCGTCGTCGACGCCGCGCAACGCCTGCTCGTGGACGCCACCACCCGGGCGGGCGCCGCCCCGGACACGACCGACGCGATGCTGCGTTCGTGCACCCGCCTCATGAGCGACCGGGCCGCGTTCGTGCGCAACCCCGACGGCGTCCGCGCAGCCCGCGACCAGGTGCGCCGGTGGCTCTCAGACTACGACGCAGCGGTCGTGGCCGACCCGGCCAGCCGACGGTCGGTCAATCGCCTGTTCCTCATCCGGGACATCCTCGCCAGCCAGTACGTCTACCTCGAGGCGATGCTCGACTACCTCGACCACGGCGGGCGATCGCGGGGGGCCGTTCTCTACACCGACCCCGGGGGGCATCTCCCCCGCCCGCCCGACGGCTCGGACATCGACCTGCCCGAGGACTACCGACATCTTCTGGACGCCGGGCGCCTCGACTCGGTCGTGCAGGAGACCTGGTGGGACGGGCACGGCGCACCTGACTTCGCGTGGCGGCCGGTGCGTCCGATGCCCCCTTCTGCCGACATGTTCGAGAACACCTGGCGCGAGTTCCGCGTCGACGGGAATGTGCGGCCGGTCTGAGGGGCGCAAGGAACCTCGAACGTCTATGCCGTATCCGTATCCGGGCTCAAGTAGTGGTGGCCTGTGGGCGTCGTGATGGTGACCTGGCAAGTGGGGTCGGTGAAGCGTCTCCCCCGCGCGCCCCGGTCGGCTGTCCCGGCGTCTTCCCGCTCGGGTGGGTCGTCGTCCGGCCCGTGGTGGGGGTTGACCTCGCTCCAGGCGAGTGCCTGTTTGGCGTGGTTGCAGCGTTCGCATAGGCCCTGCCCGTTCGCCGCGGAGGTCTCACCCCCGTCGGCCTTCGCGACGATGTGGTCGATGTGGCGGATCGGCGCGTCGCAGTAGGGGGTCCGGCACAGGTCGTCGCGGATCGACACGAACTCGCCCAAACCCTGGGGGAACAGCCGGTGCCTGGATTCCATCGCGATCAGCCCACCTGTGGGCGCCGCCCACAACCGGCGCACCCACGACCCCAGCCGGGGCGCGCTGCCGACAAGCCGACGGGCCACCGGGCCGGGAACTCCACCGTGGCCGGCGATCCAGCCCGGCTCAACACCCTCACCGAGCAGCGAGTCGGCGGGCATGATCAGGTGCAGCGCGATCGGGATCGCGTCCGGCGACGACTGCCCGGTGACCCGGACCACGAGTTCGTCGGCCATCACCTGACCGCGGGTGCGCGGGTCGCCCGTGGCGCGGGCGGTGTCGGATGCTCGCTGGAGGGCTGCCAGGACGGATACCCCCTGCGCGACGGGGAGCAGCGCGCTGAGTCGGGTCATGCAGTCCGGCGCCGGACGCAGGCTGACGAACCGCTCCTCGGCGGCATGCCCCAACCGTGCGGTCACCCCGGCCGGATCGCGTCGAGCGGCTTCACCGCGCACCAGATTGCCGAGCCGTCTGGTGCCCAGCGTGTCCAACCGGGCCAGATCACCGCACACCTGCCGGTCGATCTCGGCCCGCGCCTCCCGCGACAGGCAGGAGGTTTCCTGCACCACGAGCCGCGCCCGATACTCCGACAACACACCCCGGGACATCGCCTGCAGGGTGCGCGGCATCTCGGTGACGAGGATCGTAGCCAGACCGAGGAAGACCGCTCCCGCGTGCGGCGACTCGCGCCGGGCCAACGCCACCTGCTCGGCGACACCCCCACCCACCCGCTCGGCGGGAACACCACGCCGAGCCTGCTCGGCCTTCTGCGACCGCGCGAACTCCACGGCGAGCACCGCCTGCGCCGCGCAGGCCGCATTCTTGAGGTCTTCCAGGTGGCGGATCGCATCGATCCTTGCGGGGTCGGCGAGCACGGCCTCGCACCGGCCCAGGACGCCATCGGCGTCGGCGTCAGCACCGGAGCCGACGTCGGCGTCGACGTCGAGGATCCGGCCCAGTGCAGCCAGTGCGGACACGAGCCCCGCACGGGTCGGACCCCCCGCACCAACCACACGCACATCTTCGCTCATGTGTTCTATTCTATCCTTCAGATAGCTCCTCCATAAGCTGATACACCCAAGGACAACACCGAATCATGATCGGACAACACCGAATCCCGGCGCACCTCGCGACCACTCGAGCGCGCACCTCGCAACCACCCGGCACGTGCCCGAAAGCGCAACCCGCAAACCACCACCGACCCACCCCGAGCGCGCACCTCGAGACCACACGCCTCATCCCCGAGAGCGCAGCCGGGCAACCACCACCCACCCATCCCCCGAGCGCGCACCTCGCCACCACCGACCCGCCCCGGACATCCGGGCACGCCCCCCGGATCAGCCCAGATACGGCGCGATCAGCGCGCGGTACCGCTCAGCAATCCGCCCGACGATCTCGTCCCCGGGCAGGGCCCACAAGTCCTCATTGAAGATCTCCACCTCGACATCACCGGTGTAACCGGCGTCACGGACCCACGAGGTGATCGTCGGGAAGTCGATGAAGCCGTCGCCCATCAGTCCGCGCGAGTTCAACGGCTCCGGCGCGAGCGGCAGGATCCAATCGCACACCTGATAGGACGCCAGCCGGCCCTCCCTCCCCGCCCGCTCGATCTGCCCGCGGCAGTCCGGGTCCCACCACACGTGATACGTGTCGGCCACGACGCCGACGACGTCCGCCGGGAACGGCGCGGCCAGGTCGAGCGACTGGCGCAGCGTCTGCAGCACTCCCCGGTCAGCGGCGAACATCGGGTGCATCGGCTCGAGGACGAGCCGCACCGAGCGCTCCCGGGCGTAGGGCACCAGTTCGGCGATCCCCTCCGCGACACGGTTCCGCGCGGCGGCGATGTCCTTGTCGTGCGCGTCGGCGTCGGTCATCCGCAGCCCGAGCCGGGCGAACGCGGCCGGCAGGCCCCCCACGACCATCACCAGCTCGTGGGTACCGAGGGTGGCGGCCTCGTCGATCGCCCTATGGTTGTCGTCGAGCGCGGCCTGCCGCGCCGGCCCGTCGGACGCCGTCAGGAAGCCTCCCCGGCACAGCGTGGAGACCCGCAGCCCAGCGGCGCGGATCATGGCCGCGGCGCGTTCGACACCGACCTCGTGGACCCGGTCGCGCCAGGGTCCTACGGCACCCAGCCCGGCCCGCGCGGCCACCTCGACGCAGTCGGCCAGACTCAGCCACTTGCAGGTGGCCGTGTTGAGGCTGAGCCGGTTCAGCCCGGACGACGACACCGAGCCTTCGGGACTCACAGGGAGATCTCCGGCACGGAGAGCCGACGCCCCTCCGCCGACGACCGCATGGCCAGGGTGGCGAGTTGGACGCCGCGGGCTCCCGAGAGCAGGTCGAAGCGGTGCGGGCGTCCGCTCGCCACGTCGCCGAGGTACTCCTGCCACTGGGCCTTGAAGCCGTTCTCGATCTCGGCCACCGGCAGCGGACGCCACTGCGCCAGGTGATCGATCGGATCGGGCAGGTCGGGGTTCCACACGGGGGTCGGCGTGTCGGCGCGCGACTGCACCGCGCACGTGCGCAATCCGGCGACGGCCGATCCGTTGACGCCGTCGATCTGGAATTCGACCAGTTCGTCGCGGAACACCCTGGTGACCCACGAGGAGTTCAGCTGCACGACCACGGGATCACCGTCGGGCGACTCGAGCTCGAACACCGCGTACGCCGCGTCGTCCGCGGTGGCCCGGTAGGGGGTGCCCGACTCGTCGACCCGCTCGGGAATGTGCGTGACCGCCTGGGAGTAGACGGTGCGCACCTGGCCGACGAGTCCCTCGAAGACGTAGTTCCAGTGCGGGAACATGTCGCTGGTGATCGACCCGCCGTCTTCGAGGCGGTAGTTCCAGCTCGGACGCTGCGACGGCACGTCGGTGCCCTCCCAGACCCAATAGCCGAACTCACCGCGCATCGCGACGATCCGCCCGAAGAAGCCCTCGTCGACGAGCCTGCGCAGCGTCACGAGCCCGGGCAGGTAGAGCTTGTCGTGCACGACGCCGTCGACAATGCCGTTGTCCCGGGCGATCCGGGCCAGGTCGACGGCCTGCTCGAGGGTGTCCGCCGTCGGCTTCTCGGTGTAGATGTGCTTACCCGCCCTCATGGCCGCGGCCAGCGCGTCGTAGCGCCGGGAGGTGGTCTGGGCGTCGAAGTAGATGTCGATCGAGGGGTCGGCGAACACCGCCTCGGCGTCGGTGGTCCACCGTTCGATGTAGTGCTGGTCGGCGATCGCCCGCAGCTTCTCGACATTGCGCCCGACGAGCACCGGCTCCACCTGCACCCGCGACCCGTCGTCCAGGCGGATGCCGCCGTCGTCACGGATCGCCAGGATCGATCGCACCAGATGCTGGCGGTAACCCATTCGCCCGGTCACTCCGTTCATGGCCACGACCAGGGTGCGGACATCGGCCGCGGAATCACCGGGCAGGCCCGGGCCCCCCTGATCGCGCGTGGTGGTCTGTTCTGCCATCGATGCTCCTGTGCACGGCATGAGTCGGGCGACTCCGTTGGAATGCGCTTTCCCGCGGCACCATACTGCCTGCACGGCCCCGCGTCGTCAAGGACTGCCCGGTCCGTGACCTCGTAGCCCCGGGGCTCAGCGCCGCGTGGACTCGCGCAGGACGACCGAGCCGCCGACGTGCACCGTCTGCGGTCCCGACGCCTGGTCGTCGAGGGCGAGCCGTACCGCACGCTCGCCGATGTCCTCGAGGTCGAGGTGCACCGTCGTCAGCGAGGGGGTGATGTCTCGCAGCGTGACGATGTCATCGAACCCGGCCACGCACAGGTCATCGGGCACGGGCACGCCCCGGTCACGCGCGGCGGCCATCGCACCGACCGCCATGACGTCATTGACCGCGAAGACGAGTTCGGGGCGATCGTCGCGGTCGAGCAGCTCGACCATCGCCGCGTAGCCGCCGTCACGGGTGAAGTCGCCGTGGATGGGCTCGACCGCGGTGGCACCGCCGGCGAGCATCGCTCCGGTGAACCCGCGCGCGCGGGCGGCGGCGGTGAGGTGGTCGCGGGGACCGGCGAGCACGACGAACCGGGAGAAGCCCTGCCCCACCAGCGCCGTGGCGAGGTCCGCGGACGCCGGCTCGTTGTCGATGGCCACGGTGCTGACGCCGAGGACGGGTTGGCCGACATGGGCGACCCCGGCCCCGGTGAGCGCCCGGAAGTGGGACAGGGCGGCGCGCAGCCGGGCCAGCTCATCGGGATCGTCGCGTACACCGCCCACAAGAATCAACGCCCGGGGACGCTGCCGCGTCAGGGTCTCGAGCACCTCGACCTGCGACCCGATGTCGTTTCCGGCGGACGCCAGCGTCACGATGCCCCCGAAGGAGCTCGCGCCACGCTCCACCCCGGCGGCGATCGACGAGAAGTAGGGGTCGGCGATGGTGTGCACGATCAGGGCCACCGAGCGCGTCTCTCCCCCGGCCAACTGCTGGGCGGCGGCGTTGGGCGTGTAGTTCAGCCGACGCGCGGCCTCCATGACCCTGTCGCGCAGTTCCGGCCTCACCCGACGGTCCCTGCTGCCATTGAACGCCCGGGACGCCGTGGCCAGGGACACCCCGGCCGCCTTCGCGACGTCAGACAGCGTGACCATGCCGACATGGTAGCGGTAAGCGGTTGCCCCGGACGCGAGGCCCGCTGAGGCGCCATCCCGATGCTCCTCACCGGAGGGAAGACGCTTCGAGGCCCCCACCGCTGTCGGTGGGGGCCTCGAAGTCCGGTAGCCCCGACGGGATTCGAACCCGCGCTACTGCCTTGAGAGGGCAGCGTGCTAGGCCGCTACACAACGGGGCCCTAGCGTGGTCGTCACAGGAATCCTGCGGCGTCCGCAGGGGTACTAGGACTCGAACCTAGACTAACTGAACCAGAATCAGTCGGGCTGCCAATTACCCCATACCCCTGAGCGATCGGCGAGCGATCACCCGGCGTTGCCCCTCGTGGGGCAACGAGTGATCACCTTAGTGGAAATCGGTCCCAACCCCCAAACCGGAGGGGACCGCGCTCAGGGGGCCGATGTCGTGGTCGCCAGGCGGAACCGGCGGGCCAGCCACCAGGCCGTGATGCCGAACAGACCGAACCCGAGCAGGTCCCATCCCGCGCCGGCCCAACTGATCGTCGTGGTGCCCTTGGCCGAGGCCACTCCACCCATGAACAGGGCGTAGCCGAAGGCGAACAGATTGTTGACGATGTGCGCGGCGATGCCCGCCTCGAGACCCCCCGTGACCAGCACGAGTGCGCCGGCGAGCAGCCCGAAACCGAAGCGGTCGGCGAACAGGGCGGGGTTCTGGATGCCGTGGAAGACGGCGAACACGAGCGCCGAGGTCACGACACCGAACCACGGATTGGGCACGATCGACCCGAGCGACTGCATGAGGTAGCCGCGGAAGAAGTACTCTTCGGCGGCGGCCTGCAGGGGCGAGGTGATCACGATGATCACCAGCCACGAGCCGATATTCGACTGGGGCGTCCACGTGAGCGGCGTGCCGATCCGCGAGATCCACAACACGGCGTTGAGGACGACGACGGCGGCCAGTGCCGCCACCACGAGGTAGCGCCAGCGCAGGCCCGGTTGCACCGAGTGCAGATAGCGGGTGCTACGTCCGTGGATGTAACGCACGACGATGAGGCTCACCGGGATGAGCATCGCGAGCCCGATCTGGGTGGCCAGCATCCCCGCGGGGAAGTCGAACGCCAACCCGGCCGTGTAGTAGGCGGAGAAGCTACCCGGGCGGCCGCGCGCCGCCCAGACGATCGCCAGGATCATTTGGGCCACCACGGGCACGATCAGCGCGTAACCGACCAGGGCCGCGAGGATGCCGGCGATCGAGCGGACGCTGCTCGCCCACTCCCCGCTCAGCACCCGTGGGTAGGTGACCCCCGCCGGAGTCGGGGTGAGCGGCCAGCCACTGGCGCTCCGGGGCTGGAGGCTCACTCGGAGTCCCCGGCCGGGGTGTCGTCGACGACCGGGTTGCTCAGCTCTCCGATGCCGCTGACCTCGACGCTCACCCACTGGCCGGCGTGCATCGGACCCACGCCCGCCGGCGTACCGGTGAGGATGACGTCGCCCGGCAGCAGGGTGGTGAAGTGCGAGATGTAGCTCACGAGGTCGGCGATCGGACGGACCATGAGTGCGGTCGAGGAATCCTGCACGACCGTGTCGTCGAGCGTGGTGGTGATCTGTTGATCGCCCGCCTCGGCGAGGTCGAAGTGGGTGACGATCCAGGGCCCCAGCGGGCAGAAGGTGTCCCACCCCTTGGCCCTGGCCCATTGGCCCTCGCTGTGCTGCAGGTCGCGCGCGGTCACGTCGTTGGCGACCGTGTAGCCGAAGATCACCTCGCCCACCCGATCGGTGGGCACGTCCTTGGCGATCCGCCCGATGACCACGGCCAACTCGCCCTCGTAGTGCAGGTCGTCGGTGTCGGCCGGCCGCACGATCGGGTCTCCGGGCCCGATCACCGACGTGTTGGGCTTGAAGAACAGCAGGGGCCGCTCCGGCACCTCGTTGCCGAGTTCCGCGGCGTGCGCCGCGTAGTTGCGCCCCACGCCGATGATCTTGGACCGCGGGATCACCGGGGCGAGCAGCCGGACGTCGGAGAGGTGATGCCGCTGGCCGGTGTAGTGCACCGGACCGACGAGCGGATCTCCGGTGATCTCGGCGACGGTGTCGGGATGCTGGCCGGCGTCGACCTCGAGCTCGACGATGCCGAATACGGGGTCTTCTCCCGCGAGGGCGTAACGGGCGATGCGCATGGCCCTCAGACTAGCCGCCGGCCGTGGGGGCCCGGGCGCCCATGCCCCGTCGCCGGACCGGCTGCGATACTGGCCGCCATGAGCGTTGACACGATCGGTTCCCGTTCGACCGCTGGTCCCGGCGATTTCGATTCCCACCGGTTCGACGCCGTGCAACTCATCCGGATCAAACGGGATGGTCGACGCCTGTCGGCCGAGCAGATCCGCTGGCTGATCCGCGCTTACACCCTGGGAATCGTCGCCGACGAGCAGATGTCGGCAATGGCGATGGCGGTCTACTTCCGGGGGCTCGACGACACCGAGCTGCCCGTGTGGACTCAGGCGATGATCGACACCGGCGAACGGCTCGACTTCTCCCGGCTCGGGCGCCCGACCTCCGACAAACACTCCACCGGTGGAGTCGGCGACAAGGTCACCCTGCCGCTCGCACCGCTCGTGGCGGCCTGCGGGGTCGCCGTTCCTCAGCTGTCCGGACGCGGGCTCGGCCACACGGGCGGCACGCTCGACAAGCTCGAGTCGATCCCCGGCTGGCAGGCGGGCCTGTCGAACGAGCAGATGATGTCCCAGCTGCGCGACGTCGGCGCGGTCATCTGCGCGGCCGGCTCCGGCCTGGCCCCAGCCGACCGGAAGCTGTACGCACTGCGCGACGTCACCGGCACCGTCGAGGCGATCCCGCTGATCGCCAGCTCGATCATGAGCAAGAAGATCGCCGAAGGCACCTCGAGCCTCGTGCTCGACGTCAAGGTCGGCAGCGGGGCGTTCATGACCCGCGAAGACGACGCCCGTGAGCTGGCTCGCAGAATGGTCGAACTCGGCGAGGCCGCCGGGGTACGCACCGTCGCCCTGCTCACGGCCATGGACACCCCGCTCGGCCTCACGGCCGGCAATGCACTGGAGGTGCGCGAGGCGGTCGAGGTGCTGGCGGGCGGCGGACCGGCCGATGTGGTCGCACTCACCGTCGCACTCGCCCGGGAGATGCTGGCCTTGTCAGGTGTCGACGCCGACCCGGCGAAGGCGCTGCGCGACGGGCGGGCCATGGACGTCTGGCGCCGGATGATCCGGGCGCAGGGGGGCGACCCCGACGCGCCGCTGCCCGCGGCCCGGCATCAGCAGCAGGTGCTCGCGCCGACCGACGGGGTCCTCGGCCGCCTCGACGCGATGGCGGTCGGATTGGCCGCGTGGCGACTCGGCGCGGGGCGCGCCCGCAAAGAGGATCCCGTGCAGGCGGGGGCGGGCGTCGAGATCCACGCCAAGCCCGGCGACACCGTGCGCGCGGGCCAGCCGCTGCTCACGCTGCACACCGACACCCCCGAGGCGTTCGACCGGGCGTCCGAGGCGCTCGCGGACGGAATCGAGATCGGCGGGCCGGCCCCGGCCGGTCGCCTCATCCTGGATCGGGTCGGTAGGGCTCACTGATCATCGGGGCGCCGACGGCGCCGTCGGCCCACGCGACCGCGCGTCGGGGCGGCTCGACCACCGGACGCACCCAGTCGAACTGGCCGTCACGCGGAAGCGGAGGGGGAGGCGGCGGGGGCGGGACGATCGTCCGGGCGCGCCACGCGGGCCGCCCGGGACCCGCGGCCCGCCTGGGCGGTGCGGCCGCCTCCGCGCTCCACAGGGCCCCGCCTCGTGGGGCCGGAGGAGGCGCGGCGTCCCACACGATCAGCCCGGTGGTCACCAGGCACACCATAGCGAGTGTCACCGCGAACGCGATCCGGGCCGCATCGGGCCGACCGAACGCCCACACCAGCGCGGCGACCAGGCCCGTGTCGACCACGAGCGGCGCCCACGCGAGGCGGCGTCGATCGAGCACGGCGCCGAGGGCACCGAACACCATGAAGTAGGCGACGCCATAGGCGGCGGCACGGATCAATTCCACTGACGATCCCGGTTCGACGACGGATGGGGCCGGCCGCGTCGTCCGGCTCCGAGGAACAGGGACAGTGTCGCACTCAACGCACCTGAGCTCGCACCCGACTCTCCGCGTGGCGGCCGAACCTCAGCTCGCACGAGACTCTCCGCGTCGCGGCCGAACCGTGGACTCAGGCGGCGACCCGCCCATAGCCCTTCACCAGGCCAAAGAGGTAGCCGTCGGCGAGTGCCTCCCAGCTGGCCTCGATGACATTCGTCCCGACCCCGACCGTGGTCCAGGTGTGCGAGTCGTCGGTCATGTCGATGAGCACGCGCACGATCGCATCCGTACCCAGGCTGCT
>JAJXWF010000261.1 GCA_021781735.1 Actinomycetes bacterium | reverse complement strand
GATCTTGGTCACCGAATGGTTGGCGGCCACCAGGGCGCCGTCGAGATGCAGCGCCATGCCGGCGCTCGACAAGGTGGCGACCACCTGGTGGCACTGGCCGTCGGCATAGTTGGTCCCGGCGGGTGAGGCCACGGTCTCGACCGTGCCGGGGTAGACGCCGAACACGACGCGTCCGGCGGGGTCGAGGTGGATCTGGCGGTCCCAGTTGGTGTTGCTGACGGCGGTGCTGGTGCCGAAGCCGACGAGCTTTCCGTTGCTCGTGGTGGTGGTGAACCAGGCTTCCAGTGAGAAGGTGTCGGGTCCGGTGATCCTGGTGGGGACGTAGATGCAGGAGTTCGACCCGTCGAACGTCGCGCCGGCCGACCCGTCCTGCGCACACCCGCTGCTGCTCGAGGTGCCGAGCTTGCCCGACCGGCGAGCGGGGTGCTGGTTGGTGAGGTCGGTGTGCGACTTGCTGTCGGGGTTGTCGAGCGGATAGACACCCCACACCCCGGCAGTGGCGGTGTCCGTGGTGGCGCAGTCCGCCCACATGCCGGTGCCGAGCGTGTTGCCCCCGGTGGCGATGGACGCCGTGAACGCGGCGTGCGCCGACGTCGGGTGCAGCACCCACGCCGAGAGCAGCAGCGCGGCCAACACCGTGGCGAGTGCCGGCAGGAGTGATGAACGTCCTGGTCCCTGAGCGTCCGACGGGGGTGCGGAGGATCCCCGGCCTCGGGCGAGTCGCGGCCGGACCCGCCCGAGTGGTCGTCGCCGTGCCGTGGCGCCGTGACCGTCACCTCCGGCAGTCCGACGATCCTGCAGCACAGCATTGGGAGCAGGCAGAACAGCACGACGCCAACCCACCACCAGGGACCCATCTGCAGGTTCGGGACGACATGCACGAGTCGTCCCGCACCGAGCACGTCGGTGCGCACCGTGCCCACCTGGCCCGCCACGAGATCCGTGGAGGTCCTGCCCGCCGCAGTCACGCGGATGGGAAGGATTCCGGTCGACACGACCTGCGCGGTCACCCGCCACCCTGGGGGCAATAGGTGATCGGCTCCATGCCGACCCAGGCATGCAGCCACAAAGGGACGCCGCTGAACACCGGCGCGGAACCGATCACCCTGGCCAGTTCCCGTCGGCTCGTGCCGAGTCTGGCGGTGGCCAGCCATGCGAGCAGCCGGCCGAGTACCAACCAGGGCAGGGCGCGCAGCAGGAATCCCGCGCCGGGCACTCGCGCGATGACGACGCCCATGACCTGCGAACGGGTCAGGGGCCAGGGGCCCTGCGTACCGTTGATGTCGCCCCTCGTCCGGTAGCCACCGTCAGCGGCGCGCGCCACGATGCGGTAGGGGGTAGGTCCTGCTGGCGCCGTTCGGCCGGAACGAGAGTTGTCGCCGACGTGAGGCGTGCCCGGCGTGGCGAGCACGAGAGTTCCGCCGGTGCGGTGCGTCCCATCGAGGGCGACGAGATCACGAACCAGCGTCCGCCCTCGGCGCGGAAGATGGCTGCGGCCAGGGCGAGCGCGATGAGGCAGCCCGCCGGGACCGTGAGCACGATCCCGGCGGGAGGCCTCGGGGTGATCCGTGGCATCTTTGTCTTCCCGTTCGGTGTGAGCGAGGGGTGCCGTCAGCCGCAGGAGGTGAAGGTTCAGGTGAGGGGCTGGCTGACGGCCGGGCCCTGATAGGTGGGGCCGGCCCTCGAGTCGAGCGTCACCGAGACGCTGATCGGCACGCTGGTGCTCGCGGTGACCGCGGCGAGGGGCGCGAGAACGTTGACGGCGCCGCCCGAGGCGAGATCGGCTGCGGTGCCCGTGAAGATCGTGGTGCCGCCCCCGGACCCGCCCTTGATGACGAGGTCGAGCTTCGGGCACAGAGCGGTGGCCGACCCGTTGAGGGTGCCGTTGGTCGACCGGGTGCAGGCCCCGGGGGTGAGGGTGAAGGTCGTCGCGTCGACCGTGCCGCTGTTCTTGATCGGGATGGTGGTGGTCACCGTCTGACCGGGAACCGTGGTGAGGTGGCCGCCGTACTTGTTGAAGGTCGAGCAGGTGGCGCTGTTGGTCGACACCGAGCCGCAGTCGGTGCTGTTGCAGACGGTCGAGCCGCTCGACTCCTGCATCGTGAGGTAGCCGGTGCCGACGGTGGTGACGCTGTTCTGGATGCTGGCGACGAACGCCGAGAACGTCGGCATGAACGAGAGGCCCAGCAGGGCGGAGGCGGCGACGCCGGCGACGAGAACGGGGCGGCGAGGCGACGGCGTCCGTGGCGCGGCTTCTGGGTTGAGGGCGTGTTCGATTTTTCAGACTTGGTGCGTCCTTGGCAATGGATGGAAGAGGTTGTTCAAGGCTCCGCGCGAAGGAATTCAAACTGATGGAAATGCTAACGAAGCGGCGTCGTGGATTCCAATCGGTTCAGCTTCCAATTATGTAGTTGAAGAATAAACGACATGGTTGAGTATTTAGCTGACTTTGTGGGATCCGCGGCTTCTGATCGGTCGTGAACAAGGCTGGTGAATTTCCGCTAGTCCGAGGGGATTCATCGGCGTGTCAGCTTGTCGGAGTGGGGTCTATGCCCACATTTCGGGGTGTTGGCGGGTTGTTGGGCGTGGGGCGGGTTGCCGCGACACCGAATCCGCCTCGCGCGGACCGAGATACGGCAGTCGCCTTGCCACCCATGTGGGGAGCAACGACTCGGCGGAAGCCGGCCCATCGTGGCGTGCTTTTTCTGGCTGCTGTGGACAGGCTGTCGATGTCGCGCCACGCACGGTGGGATTTGCCGAGTGGTTGTCGTCATCGCCGATCTGGTTGCGCGTTCGTGACCCGAACGGGGCGATGCCATCTGGCGGCTCGGTGGTCGTGCGCGGTCGCTGGACGGACACCACCCGTGGCCCGCCGCCATTCCCCGAGTGCGTGGGCCCCACGCGGGGGCGGCCGCGCCGGGGGCACGGGTCCGTGCCGGATCGTGCGCCGGGTCCGTGTCGGATCCGCGACCGAACCGGCGCTCTCAGCGTCATCGACCCGGGGGAGTTGGCGTCCGTGCGCGGGTCGGGGTTCTCGTTCCCGGGGAGTTGGCGTCCGTGCGCGGGTCGGGGTTCTCGTTCCCGGGGGAGTTGGCGTCCGTGCGCGGGTCGGGGTTCTCGTTCCCGGGGGAGTTGGCGTCCGTGCGCGGGTCGGGGTTCTCGTTCCGGGGGAGTTGGCCGGTCATGCGAGGGGCGGGGTTCTCGGC
>JAJXWF010000069.1 GCA_021781735.1 Actinomycetes bacterium | reverse complement strand
GTGGATCGCCGAGGACGGCACCCGTGGCGTGACCCGCAGCTTCCACCCGATGGAACAGATCCGCTTCTCCTGGCACGCCGACGAGGCTGCCCCCGCCACGATCGTCGACCTGCACCTGCGCCGGGTCGGCGACGGCACCACCAGTCTCGAGGTCGTGCACGGCCACCTCTACGACGGCATCGACCGCGACGAGCTGGTCGAGCACTGGAGTCGGGCATTGGAGCGCATCGACCACGAGGCCCTGTGAGGCCGACGCGGCTCCACCCATGAGCTGACCACGTGGGCCGCCCGGTCGGCGGGCCACGTGCGGTTAGCCTGAGCGCATGCTCAAGTTCACCAAGGGGCTGTTCGCCGTCGTGGGACTCGCGGCCGCCGTCACGGCGACCACGTTCATCGTCAGGCTCCTCTCCCAGGTCGACGAGCTCGTCGCTGCGGCTCAGGGCAGCAGCGTTGCCCTGGCGGGCGGGCCGAGGCGGCAGATCTGGATCGCCATGGGCGCCTCGGCAGTCGCCGGGCTGTTCCTCGGCATGGGTCTGGCACTGCCGCGCCGCACGGCGCGCAGGATCCGCAACGAGACCCGTTCCCGGATGGCCACGCATACGCCGGCCGCGGCGTCGGGCTCCGACGTCGGCGAGGAGTGAGGCAGCGGTCCGTTCGACCGGCTGCGACCCGGTGGTGATGCCACCGATGGCGTGAGGGCCTCCTCGACGCGGCAGCCGATCCCGTGGTCGATCAGTCCGCGGTCCCGCGGTGCCCGTGACCCCCGCTCGGCGTACTGTCGCGGTGCCCGCGCCGGTGCAACGATGAGGCGTGCTGCAATTGCGGATCTCGACCCCGGAGCGCCTGACCCCGCAGATCATCAACCTGCTAGCCAGCGATCCCGCCACCGGCACGCTGTCGGTGTTCGAGGGTGCATCGGTACTGCCCGAGGGCGACCTCATCATCGCCGAGGTGGCCCGGGTCGGGGCCGACGAGATCGTGCACGAACTGATCGAGCTCGGTGTCCACCGTGACGGCTCGATCATGCTGCAGCCCATGCAGGCCTGGGTGTCGCGGCGCGGGTTCGAGGCCGAACGGGCCCGATCGGGCGCCGGCGCCGATGCGATCGTGTGGGTCGACGTCACCCAGCGCGCCTACGACGACTCGGAGCTCAACTGGATCTTCCTCTCGTTCATGACGATGGCGACGCTGATCGCCGGGATCGCGATGGTCCTCGACTCCCAGATCCTCACGGTCGGCGCGATGGTGCTCGGCCCCGAGTTCGGCTGCATCGCCGCCCTGGGGGTGGCGCTCCTGCAGCGACGCTGGCGGCTGTTGGGCTACGCCGCCCGAAGCCTCGTGCTCGGATTCGGTGTGGCGATGGCCATCACCACACTCGTCACGCTGGCCGGCCGGGCGCTCGGCTGGGTGACCCTCCGCGAGGTGGTGACGAAGCGGGCGGCCACCGCCTTCATCTACAAGCCCGACCGCTGGTCGTTCGTCGTGGCCATCATCGCCGCCGCGGCCGGGGTGCTGTCCCTGACGTCGGCGCGCACGGGCGGACTGTCGGGTGTGTTCATTTCGGTGACCACCATTCCCGCGGCGGCCAATGTCGCCGTGGGGCTCGCGTTCGGCGCCTGGGGTGAGGTGTGGGGCAGTGCCGCGCAGCTCGGCATCAACCTGAGCGCGATGGCGGTCGGCGGGGCGCTCACCCTGGCGATCCAGAAGTGGCTGTGGAGCCGGTTCGTGCTGCGCGGCTGGCGCGAGAAGCGGGGCCGCTCGATCAGTTCCCAGTAGCCGGCGTGGATTCCTCCGGCCCGGGATCCCAGGGGGCCAAGGCCACGCCGATGGGCTCGCGCACGAGCAGCACGGCCCGGCGGTCGTAGGGGGTCGGCGTCTGGTTGATCAACACCAGTCGCTCGCCGCGGTAGCGCAGGACGAACCCCGCGGCCGGATGGACGCTGAGCGACGTCCCCCCGACAATGAGCGTGTCGGCCGTGGCCATCGCCTCCACCGCGGCGTCCACCACCTCGGGATCCAGTGCCTCGCCGTAGAGTACGACATCGGGCCGCACCATGCCCCCGCATGCGGGGCACCGGGGGACGCCGACGGCGTCCAGCACCTCGGCCAGCGGCACGGCCCTCTCGCAGAGCACGCAGTGGTTGCGGTGCACCGAACCGTGCAGCTCGTGCACGACACGGGAGCCGGCGATCTGGTGCAGCCCGTCGATGTTCTGGGTGACGACGGCGCTGAGGACGCCGGCGCGCTCCAGTGCGGCGAGCGCGCGGTGTGCGGGGTTCGGCCTGGCCCCGGGATGGATGAGGTGGCGGCGGTGGAAGTCCCAGAACGCCTCCGGTTCGCTCCACAGGCACTCGTCGCTCAGCATGTATTCGGGCGGGTGCGGTCCGGTCGCGGTGGTGTAGAGGCCCGCGGCCGACCGGAAGTCGGGAATCCCGCTCTCGGTCGACACGCCGGCCCCGCCGAAGAACACGATCCGTCGCGACGACTCGATGATCGACTCCAGGGAGGCCATCGGGTCATCCTCGCACGCCCCGACCCGCATCCCGCAGGCACCCGGCCTGGCGCCTGCGGCTGGCGGGCGGACTACTCCCAGCGCAGGGTGACGTCGATGCCGACGTGCCGGGGCGAGCCCGAGTACTGCGGCAGCACGTCCTGCCCGCACGAGCGCGAGCCGATGCCGTGCTGGAAGGCATCCAGATGCAGCCAGCGGTGCGCGGACTCGACCTCGTCCCAGTGGCCGGCGCCGGTCATCTCCTCGGCTGAGGCGGGGGCCAGGCTGAACGACAGGGGCTGCGTGCCGGTGCGGGTGATGACCAGCGTCCGGTCGCCGTCGCTGATCCGCAGGTCCTCGAGGTCGAGGTGGTTGCCGGCCTCCTGCGGGCGGATCGTGGGCTCCCAGGCGTCGGACGCCGACCCGACGAAGTGCCCGTGCCGGGCGCCGCCCCGCAGGTCGACGTAGCTGATCGTCGGACCGGTGCCGGTCCACGACAGCTGATCGAAGCCGAGGGGCAGAGGGAGCCGGAGGCCCATCCGGGGCAGCACCGGCGGCAGCGTGCCGCGCGGTGTCAGATCGGCGCGCACCCGGACACCGCCGTCGACCGCGGTGTACCGCAGCACGGTATCGACCGTCCACGCCCACGACGGCGCACCCGAGCGGATGGTGACCACGGTGCCGTCGCCGTCGTCGGTGACCGACACGACACGGTGCGCGGTCTGGTCGAGTCGCAGCACCTGCCACCGCTGGGCACTGGATCCCGACCCGAGCGGGTTGTCGACGCCGGAGGCGGACCAGCTGTCGGCGCCGTAGGTGCCGCGGTCGTTGTCGGTGGGGGCCCGCCAGAAGCTGGGCTCGATCGGCACGGGGCCGTCGTCGCCCCACGCGGTGAGGCGTCCGCGGGCGTCGACGGGCACGCCCCCGCCGGTGGCGGTGGGCGCGTGCGGCACCGGCAGCGCACCGACGCGGGTCTCGCGCAGGCTGAGCACCCGGCGTCCGCGGGTGTCACCCTCGCCGATGCCCGGAAGCAGCGGGGTGCCCTCGGCGTCGGTTTGCCTCGGCATCCGGGTCTCGATGCCGGCCACCTGGGGGTCGAGGATCGCGAGCTGCAGCCAGCCCCCGCCCCGATGGAGGGCGGACGCGAGTTCCGCCACCTCGATGGTGATCGCCTGTCCGGGCGCGAGCGCCCCGAGGTGGGTCTCGCCCCGCTCGACGACGCCGTCGTCGGCGACGAGCTGCCAGGCGATCGCCAGGCCATCGCCGTCGCGGCTGTGGCTGGTGTTGGTGACCGTGACGGTGCCGGCACCCGCGTGGGTGGCGTGGAACGGCGCGACCGCGTTCGCCCAGGCCACCAGGCCCGTGCGGGGACGCGAGTGGGCGTCGACCAGCCCGTCGCACACGAAGTTGCCGTCGTGCACTCTCTCGCCGAAGTCGCCGCCGTAGGCGAGCCGCTCGTCGTCGAGGCCGCGCACCAGCGAGTGGTCGCGCCACTCCCAGACGAACCCGCCCGCATGCCGCGGGTGATCCATCTGCGCGACGTACTCCTCGATCGCACCCGGACCGGTGCCCATGGCGTGGAGGTATTCGCACATGACGAACGGCTTGGTGAGGATCGCGGCGTTCTGGGCCGGGGTCAGCTCGAACACGTGCGCACGCGGGCCCGCATAGCTGGCCGGGCCGTCCGTGAGGATGGCGTCGACCTCGGCCGTCGGCGGGTACATGCGCGAGTACACGTCGACATAGTCCACCGTGTAGTCGTTCTCGTAGTGCACGAGCCGGCTCGGGTCGCGGCGCTTGATCCAGGCCGCCATCGCCGCGAGGTTGTCGCCGCGGTAGGCCTCGTTGCCGAGCGACCACATGATGATGCACGGGTGGTTCTTGTCGCGTTCGACGGTGCGCTCGATCCGGTCGAGCAGCGCCTCACGCCAGATCGGCTCGTCCGACGGGTTGCGCCGCCACTGGTCGAAGGTGAAGCCGTGCGACTCGTAGTCGCACTCGAGGATCACCCAGAAGCCCAGTTCGTCGGCGAGGTCGAGGACGCCGGGGTGCGGTGGGTAGTGCGAGGTGCGGATCGCATTGACGTTGAACGACTTCATCAGTTCCAGATCGGCGCGCGCCCGATCGGCGTCGAACACCCGCCCGTGGTGCACGTCCACCTCGTGCCGGTTGACGCCGTGCAGCACGAGCCGGCGTCCGTTGGCGGTCAGGGTGCCGTCGACCACCTCGATCCGGCGGAAGCCCGCGCGCACCGTGATCGTCTCGGCGTCGGTGGAGACCACGACGTCGTAGAGCCGCGGGACGTCGGCGCTCCAGGGGTCGACCGGTCCGACGTCGAAGGACGCCGTCGCGGCCTCGGCCCCCCGGCCGTCGATCGTTTCGTGCAGCCCGAGTTCGGCGCAGTGGACCCCGACCGGCCCCTCGCAGCCGCGGACCTCCACGTCGAGGCGTCCGGCGCCGGTGGCCGGGTCGTAGTCGGCGCGCACCCAGACGTCGTCGACGCCGCCTGAGGGTCGGTGGATCAGGTCGATGGAGCGGAAGATCCCGGGCATCCACCACTGGTCCTGGTCTTCGAGGTAGCTGCCGGCTGACCACTGCGACACCCGCACGAGGATCGTGTTCGCGCCGGGGTGCAGCAGGCCGGTGACGTCGAGTTCCTGCACGAGCCGGGACGCCTGAGTGGTGCCGACCCACGTGCCGTTGACGAACACCGCGGCGCTCGACTCGACGCCGAGCAACCGGATGCGGTCGGTGCCCTCACCCGGCCAGTCGGTGGGCAGGTCGACGATCCGCCGGTGATCGGCGGTGGGGTTGTCGTCGGGGACGTAGGGCGGGTCGATCGGGAAGGGGTACTGCACGTTCGTGTACTGCGGCGCACCGCGGCCGGGCCCGGTGAGCACCCAGTGCGAGGGCACCTCGATGGTCTCCCACCCGGAGTCGTCGAAGTCGGGGGAGGCCTCCAGCGGCGACTCCCCGCCGCCCCCGGACGCCTCCGCGCCCGGGTAGAGCCGGAATCGCCACGTGCCGTCGAGCGGGATGGTGGGCGCGTCGGTGTTGAGCACCGACCGGGCCCGGACGCGGCGTCCGGTACCGGGCGTGGGGATGTCGGGCAGGGTCCACTGAGCGGTCATCATCGTCCTTGTCAGGTGTCACTGGCAGCGTGTTCACCCGGTCGAGCGGACGCCGGCTGGCCGGCGTCCGGCATCTCACGGGTTCCGACGTCAGGCTACTGGACGCCGGACTCCGGCGTCCGCGTCGACCACACTGTGTTACCGGTCACGGTTCGGTCCGCGGGGCCTTGAAACCGCCCGATATGTTGTCCCTGTACCCCCCACGAAGGAGCAACGATGAAGTTCCGCCATCTCGGCAACTCCGGCATGAAGATCTCGGAGATCTGCTACGGCAACTGGCTCACCCACGGATCCCAGGTCGAGAACGAGCAGGCCATGGCCTGCGTCCGGGCGGCGTTGGACGTCGGGATCACCACCTTCGACACCGCCGACGCCTATGCCAACACCGCGGCCGAGACCGTGCTCGGCGCCGCGCTCAAGGGGCAGCGTCGGGCGTCCCTGGAGATCTTCACCAAGGTCTACTGGCCGACCGGACCCAAGGGACCCAACGACTCGGGCCTGTCGCGCAAGCACATCATGGAGGCGATCGACGGCTCGCTCGGTCGGTTGCAGACCGACTACGTCGACCTGTACCAGGCCCACCGCTTCGACCACGAGACCCCGCTCGAGGAGACGATGCAGGCGTTCGCCGATGTCGTCCGCTCGGGTAAGGCCCTCTACATCGGTGTCAGCGAGTGGACGGCGGATCAGATCCGTCGCGGCGCGGCGCTGGCGAAGGACCTCGGCTTCCAGTTGATCAGTAACCAGCCGCAGTACTCGATGCTGTGGCGGGTGATCGAGGGCGAGGTGGTGCCGGCCAGCAAGGAGGTCGGTGTCGGTCAGGTGGTGTGGTCGCCGATCGCGCAGGGTGTGCTCACCGGCAAGTACAAGCCGGGCCGGCCGGCTCCTGCCGGGTCGCGGGCCACCGATGAGAAGGGTGGTATGAGTTCGGTGCGCCGGTTCACCGACAACGAGGAGTTGTTGCGCCGGGTGCAGGGCCTGCGGCCGATCGCCGACGAGTTGGGCCTGTCGATGGCCCAGTTGGCGGTGGCCTGGGTGCTGCAGAACGACAACGTCGGGTGCGCGATCATCGGCGCCTCGCGCCCGGAACAGGTCACCGAGAATGTCGGTGCGAGTGGTGTCGAGATTCCGGCCGGGCTGATGGCCCGGATCGACGAGGTGCTCGGCGATGTCGTCGTGACCGACCCGCGCAAGACCCAGGACAGCTCTCCGAAGCAGCATCCCTGACCCCGGGCCCGCCGCCCCGGCACCGGGCGGCGACCGAGAGGAACCGGCACGTCGTGGTCGCACGCCTATCCGCGGCGTGCCGGTTCCATGTCCGTACCGGATCCGACCGCCCGCGGGCTGGAGACCCGCGCCACTGCCGGACAGCCCCCGCCCACTGCGTCGCCATGATTCGCACGTCCTGCATGGATGTGGGCCGTGGAGCCGACATCCATGCAGGACGTGTTCGTCTTGGGGGTGGTTGGCAGACGCGTCCGCAAGTGGCCAGATCCATTCATGGGACCACCGCAGTGCCCCCTGACTTCGTGTTACTTTCCGGCTGTACCGCCCCACCCGGGCCGGTGTCGTTTCGAGAGGGCCCGTCCCGAGATGGAACGGGCTCGAGGAGGTGCCACCCCATGCACGTCAGATGCGCACGGCCCCGCAGGGCCGTATTCACCGCGGTGGTCGGAGCCGCCGCCCTCGCGGCGTCCGTGATCGCCCCGGGGGCCACTGTCACCGCCGCCGCCACGGGATCGGGGGCCATGCAGCCCGCGATCGGTGTCCACCCGCACTTCGTGCCGGCCGGCAGCGTCATCCACACGGCGCAGGGCGCCATGTTCCACTGTCAGACCACCACGCCGGCAGAGTGCTACGGGCCCGCGCAGATCAAGGCCGCCTACGGCGTCGACAAGCTCGCCGCGCAGGGCCTCGACGGCTTGGGCCGCACGATCGTCATCGTCGACGCGTACTCCAGCCCCACGATCACCCAGGACCTCGCCGCCTTCGACTCCCTTTTCGGCCTGCCCGACGCCCACCTCCAGGTCATCGCACCCCAGGGCATGACCGCCTTCAACGCCAACGACCCCACCCAGGTCGGCTGGTCGGGCGAGATCACCCTCGACGTCGAGTGGGCACACGCCATCGCTCCCGACGCGGCGATCAGGCTCGTCCTCGCGAGGTCGAGCAACGACGCCGACATCCTCGCCGCCACCAACTACGCGGTCGCCCACAACCTCGGCGACGTCATCTCCCAGAGCTTCGGCGAGGCCGAGCAGTGTATGAACCAGGGGCTGCTCGCCGCCCAGCACCGCCTGTTCGCCCGCGCCACCGCGATGGGCATCACGCTGCTCGCCTCGGCCGGGGATTCGGGTGCGGCTCAGCCGACCTGTGACGGCTCGTCGTACTTCCAGGCCGCGAGCACCCCCGCCAGCGACCCGAACGTCACCGGCGTCGGCGGCACCCGCCTCGTCGCCAATGGAATCACCGGTGCCTACCAGAGCGAATCGGTGTGGAACGACCAGTTCGGGGCCGGTGGCGGTGGATTCTCCGTGGTCTATGCCACCCCCCGCTACCAGCGGTCGCTCGGCCTCACTTCGCGCGGCGTCCCCGACGTGTCCTACAACGCGGCGGTCATCGGCGGCGTCCTCACCGTGTGGACGGACCCGGGCCTGGGCCAGGGGGTGTTCCTGTTCGGCGGCACCAGCGCCGGAACGCCTCAGTGGGCCGGCATCGTCGCCCTCGCCGACCAACTGCACCACGGCCGGGTCGGTGAGATCAACGCCCAGCTGTACGCGGCAGCGCGTCACGAGAGTTCCTACGCCACCGACTTCCACGACGTGACCGTCGGCAACAACGGCGCACTGCCGATCACCGCGGGCTTCGACGCGGCGCCCGGGTGGGACGCGGCGTCCGGGCTCGGGACACCCCAGGCTGACCAGCTCGTACCGATGCTCGCCCAGCGAGCCCTGGTCGGGAGCAGTCGCTAGATCCCGCCGAGTCGGGCCGTTCGAGGCGGCCGGGATCGCCGAGCGCCGGCCGGTGTACCACTCCGGGGCTTCCCTGCTCCGCTCCATTGCGGGGAAGGGGAGCCCCGGGTGCGTGTGCTGCCATCAAGAACGCGTCAAGGGGTCTCAGGAGGGGGTCAAGACCGGGGCGGCCGCCTCCGCGCGGGTGTCTTCTGGTGTCGTGATTGACACTGTCGTGAGCGTGGCGATTGTCGCCGCCCTCATGGGCTACCTCGTGTATGCCCTCCTGCATCCGGACAGGTTCTGATGGGCGAGGCCGAGTCGGCGCTGGCAACCATCGGTGCGATCGTCGTCGTCCTGGCGGTGGTCTATGCGCCGCTGGGTGGGTGGATGGCCCGCGTGTACACCGCCGAGAAGGACTGGTGGGTGGAGCGGGCGATCTACCGGCTGGTCGGCGTCGATCCCGACGGGGAGCAGCACTGGAAGCGCTACATCCTGTCCACGCTGGTCCTCGGGATGGTGGGGATCGTGGCGCTGTGGTTGCTGATCCTGGTGCAGGGTCGGCTCCCCTGGGACGCCGGACGCACGGGGATGGACTGGCACACTGCGCTGAATACGGCCGTCTCCTTCGTCACCAACACCAACTGGCAGTCCTACGCCGGGGAGACGGGGGCGGGCTATCTGGTCGACATGACCGGGCTGGCTGTCTGGAACTTCCTGTCCGCCGCGATGGGGATGGCGGTGGCCGCGGCCTTCATCAGGGGCCTGTCGCGCTCGGGCACCGACCGGCTGGGCAACTTCTGGGTCGATCTCGTGCGCTCGGTCGTGCGGATCCTGCTGCCGATCTCGGTCGTCGCCGCCGTCGTGCTTGTCGCCGGCGGGGTGATCCAGAACCTCACGGATCCCGTCACCGTACACACCCTCACCGGCGGCAGCCAGGTGATTCAGGGCGGCCCGGTCGCCTCCCAGGAGGCGATCAAGCTCCTCGGTACCAATGGGGGCGGGTTCTTCAACGCCAACTCCGCCCACCCGTTCGAGAACCCGCAGCCGTGGACGCTGTTCGTCGAGATGCTTCTTCTGCTGTGCATTCCGTTCAGCTTTCCCCGCACCTACGCGCTGATGGTCGGCGACCGCCGCCAGGAGCGTCCCGTGGTGGGGGTCATGGCCGTGCTGTATCTGCTCACCTCGGGGCTGGCGGTGTGGGCGGAGATCGTGGCATCGCACGGACCGACCGGGGCGATGGAGGGCAAGGAGCAGCGGTTCGGGGTCGCGGCGTCCATGCTGTTCGGCGACGCCACCACGAGCACCTCGACGGGCGCCGTGGTCGCGTCCCACGACTCGATGTCGGCACTGGGTGGCGGTGTGATGCTGTTCAACATGCATCTGGGGGAGGTCTCTCCGGGTGGCGTGGGAAGCGGCCTCTACTCGATCCTCGTGCTGGCGGTCATGGCCGTGTTCCTGGCCGGGTTGATGGTCGGGCGGACGCCGGAGATGCTCGGCAAGACCATCGGCCGCCGGGAGATCACCTGGGCATCGCTGTACGTGCTGGTGATGCCCGCGCTGGTCCTGGTGGGTACCGCCGTGGCGCTCTGGGTGCCCGAGGCCCGCTCGGCGCTGCAGGCATCGGGTCCGCACGGGCTCTCCGAGATGCTCTACGCCTACACGTCGGCCGCGAACAACAACGGCTCGGCGTTCGCCGGACTGGCCAGTGATCAGCCCTTCCTGAACCTCACTCTGGCGGTGGCGATGGCCGTCGGGCGCTTCGCGCCGATCGCCCTCGTGCTCGCGTTGGCCGGCGATCTCGCCGCTCAACAGCCCCGGCCTGTCACCGAGGGAACCATGCCGACGCACACCGCGGTGTTCGGCGTCCTACTGTTCGCGGTGACGCTCATCGTCGCTGCCCTGACCTTCTTCCCGGCTCTCGCGCTGGGGCCTCTCGCGGAAGGACTGCGATGACTGCTCACCAGCCGGTTCGCGCCGGGATCCTCATCACCGCATGGCACTCGTTGCCGCAGGCGCTGCGCAAGCTCGACCCGCGCGCCCAGGTGCGCTCGCCGGTGATGTTCGTCGTGTGGGTCGGCTCGGCGCTGTGCACAGTGCTGGCCGTGGCACATCCGACGGTGTTCGCGTGGGGTGTCACGGCGTGGTTGTGGGCCACGATCGTGTTCGCGAACCTGGCGGAGGCGATCGCGGAGGGGCGTGGCAAGGCCCAGGCCGACACCCTGAGACGTGCCAAGCGGGACACGTTGGCCCGGAGGCTCACCGACGAGGGAGAGGAGACGGTTCCGGCGGCGTCGCTCGCGGTGGGGGACCGGGTCGTGGTCGAGGCGGGCCAGGTGATTCCCGGAGACGGTGACGTGATCGAGGGGATCGCCAGCGTCGACGAGTCGGCGATCACCGGTGAGTCGGCGCCGGTGATCCGCGAGTCGGGAGGCGACCGGTGCGCGGTCACGGGCGGAACCACCGTGCTCTCGGACCGGATCGTCGTGCGGATCACGACCAAGCCGGGGGAAACGTTCATCGACCGGATGATCGCCCTCGTCGAGGGCGCGGCCCGGCAGAAGACCCCCAACGAGATCGCCCTGTCGATCCTCCTCACGGTGCTGACGATCATCTTCCTGCTCGCCGTGGCGACACTTCAGCCGCTGGCGGCCTACTCGGGAAGGGCCCAGTCGCTGATCGTGCTGACCGCACTGCTGGTCTGCCTGATTCCCACCACGATCAGCGCCCTGCTGTCCGCGATCGGCATCGCAGGCATGGACAGGCTGGTCCAGCGCAACGTGCTGGCCATGTCGGGGCGCGCAGTGGAGGCCGCGGGCGATGTCTCGACACTTCTGCTCGACAAGACCGGCACCATCACCCTCGGCAACCGGCGCGCCACCGACTTCTTCCCCACGGAAGGTGTCGCCCGGGCCGACCTCGTCGCCGCCGCCTACCACGCGTCCCTCGCGGATGAAACGCCCGAAGGACGCTCGATCGTCGAGTTGGCCGGCACGGTTCTCGGCGACCCGCTGACGCGTTCCGCCGCCCTCGGGGATGTCACTTCCTCAGGGGCCGAGGTGATTGCGTTCAGCGCCCAGACCCGCATGTCGGGAATCGACCTTCCGGATGGCACCCAGATCCGCAAGGGTGCGGGAGGAGCGGTGGCGTCATGGGTGCGCGACTGGGGTGGAATCACCTCACCACAGGCTCAGGCATTGGCCGACGGGGTCGCCGGCGAGGGTGGGACGCCGCTCAGTGTCGCCATCCGGCGTCCGGGAGAGGCGCCTCGCGAACTCGGCGTGGTGCAACTCAAGGACGTCGTGAAGCCCGGCATGCGGACCAGGTTCGACGAACTCCGACGGATGGGCATCCGCACCGTGATGATCACCGGGGACAATCCGCTCACCGCCCGATCGATCGCCGACGAGGCGGGCGTCGACGACTTCCTCGCCGAGGCGACCCCCGAGGACAAGCTCGCCCTGATCCGCCGCGAGCAGGCGGGTGGACGACTCGTGGCGATGACCGGCGACGGCACCAACGACGCGCCGGCCCTCGCCCAGGCCGACGTCGGTGTCGCCATGAACACGGGAACCTCTGCGGCGAAGGAGGCGGGCAACATGGTCGACCTGGATTCCGATCCGACCAAGCTCATCGACATCGTGGCCATCGGCAAGCAACTGCTGATCACACGCGGCGCCCTGACGACGTTCTCGATCGCCAACGACGTGGCCAAGTACTTCGCGATCATTCCCGCCATGTTCGCCGGGATCTTCCCCGGACTCGATCGGCTCAACATCATGCGACTGCACAGCCCCCAGTCGGCGATGCTCTCGGCGGTGATCTTCAACGCGCTCATCATCGTGACGCTCATCCCGCTGGCACTGCGCGGGGTGAGATACCGCCCGATGAACGCGTCGTCGATGCTCTCACGAAACCTGCTCGTCTACGGTCTCGGCGGGCTCGTCGCACCGTTCATCGGCATCAAGCTGATCGACCTCGCCGTCGCTCTCATCCCGGGACTGGTGTCATGATGGGGGTTCTCCGACAGATGGCCGCCTCGATCCGGCTGCTGGTGGTGATGACCGCAGTGCTCGGCTTCGGATACCCCCTGCTGATCACCGGAATCGCCCAGGTGACCATGCCGCAACGTGCCGCGGGTTCCCTGGTCCGGGTCGACGGACGGGTGATCGGGTCGTCGCTGCTCGGACAGAGCTACGCGGGGCAACAATGGTTCCAGGGTCGCCCGTCGGCGAGCGACTACTCCGGTGCCACGTCCGGGGGCACCAATCTGGCCATCGACGATCCGCGGGAGGTGGCGACGGTGAACGCGTTGCGGCAACGACTGCTGAGGGCCAACCCGGATGCGGTGGGTCCGGTGCCGCCCGACGCCCTGACCGCGTCCGGCTCGGGTCTCGACCCCGACATCTCTCCCGCATACGCCTACTGGCAGGCGCCGCGCATCGCGAAACTCCGCGGCATCCCAGCAGCCACGATCGATGCGCTCATCGCCAGGAGCGTGCAGGGACGGACTCTGGGATTCCTGGGTGAACCACGCGTCAACGTGCTGGATCTGAACCTCCGGCTCGCCGGCCTCCGGGGCTAGGGGTGCGGGCGGTGACCAGGGGATCGCTGCGGATCTATCTCGGGGCCGCCCCCGGGGTCGGCAAGACCGTCGCCATGCTCGACGAGGGTTGCCGGCGCCGCGAGCGCGGTCAGGACGTCGTCATCGGGTTCCTCGAGACCCACGGCCGGATGTTCACAGCCCAGGCTGCCGATGGGCTCGAGGTGGTGCCCCGGCGCGCGGTGTTCTACCGCGGAACGCGGATGGAGGAGATGGACACCGCCGCGATCATCGCCCGCAATCCCGCGCTCGTGCTCGTCGACGAACTCGCCCATACGAACGCCCCCGGATCGGCTCACGACAAGCGCTGGAAGGACGTCGAGGAACTCCGGGATGCGGGCATCCAGGTGATCAGCACCGTCAACATCCAGCACCTGGAGTCGCTCAACGACGCCGTCCAGGACATCACGGGCACCACTCAGCGGGAGACCGTCCCCGACGACGTGGTGCGCTCGGCCGACCAGATCGAACTGGTCGACATGACGCCGGAGGCGCTCCGCCGCCGGCTGTCCCACGGGCACGTCTACGCGCCCGAGCGGATCGACGCGGCCCTCAACAACTATTTCCGGCCAGGCAACCTCAGCGCCCTGCGCGAACTGGCCCTGGTATGGCTCGCCGATCGCGTCGAGGAGAACATCGTCACCTATCGCGAGCAGAAGGGCATCGCCAACTCGTGGCCGACGAGGGAACGCGTGCTCGTCGCCCTGACCGATGGCTCGGATGCCGCACGGTTACTCCGCCGCGGTGCCAGGATCGCCTCCCGCGGTGTCGGTGGGGAACTGCACGCGGTCTACGTGGCGAGTGCCGATGGGCTCCGTGCCGCGTCGGTCAAGGGAATGGTCGAACAGCGACTGATGACCTCGACGCTCGGTGGCCGATACCACGCAGTCAGTGCCGATGACACGGCCGGGGCGGTCGTCCAGACGGCCAAGGCCCTCAACGCCAGCCAGATCGTCGTCGGCGCCGGACGTGGCGGGTGGCGCCCGTGGCTCACGGGACCCGGGTTGGCGCGGCGGATCATCGCCAGTGCGGGCGACATCGACGTGCTGGTCATTCCGCAGGCGCGCTCCGATGAGCATCCACGCCGGCTCACCAGAGGAACCGGCCCCCGCGCGATGGGGTGGATCCTCGCGGTTGTGCTACCCGCGGTCGTCACCGGCGTCCTCCTCGCACTGCCCGAGAGACCCTCGATCTCCATTCCTCTCATGGTGTATCTGCTCACCACGGTGCTGGTCGGCCTCGTCGGGGATTTCGCCGCCGCCATCGCGTGCGCGGTTGACTCATCGCTACTCGTCAACTGGTTCTTCACCCCGCCGGTTGACACGCTCACGATCGCCGAACCCGCCAATGCGGTGGCCCTGGGGGTCTATGTGGTGATCGTCGTGATCGTGGCGGCCATCATGAATCGCCTCCGCACCCGCACGGGGCAGGCCCTGGAAGCTCAGCGGATCTCCGCCACCCTCGTGGAACTGTCCCACGCCCTGCTTCAGTCGACCACCCAGCTCCGGCTGCTTCTCGAGCGTGCCACCGAGATGCTCCAAGCGACCGCGGCCGGCCTGGTCGTCGAGGTTCCCGGTGGAGGTTTCGACGTCGTCGAAGCCACCGACGAGTTCGTCTGGCCGTCGCCCGGGGGGTCCGAGACGATCGAGCCGGTGAGCGACAGACACCGGCTCGTCGTCCAGCACCCGGTGCTGACGGCGGCCTCGATGGAACTCGTCGCCGTCTTCGCGGCCCACGCCGCGGCCATTCTCACCCGACGTGACCTCGCGGCGGCGGCTCGCGCGGCCGAGGCTCTCGAGCGGGACAACCGCGCCCGGACCGCGCTGCTCT
>JAJXWF010000260.1 GCA_021781735.1 Actinomycetes bacterium | reverse complement strand
AATCACCGCGGCGGTCAAGGACTCCGCCGGCGTCGCGATCGCCGGGTTCCAGGCACAGCCGGGCCAGCAGGCGGTCGCCCATGCGGCCGGGCAGGCGATGGTGCACGCCAGTCGGCTGACAACCGGACTCGCGGCCATCGCGCTCCTCGTCGGCGTCGTGGCGACCCTGGCCCTTCCGCGCGGCACCGATCCACGCGCCCACGGCGAGGTCCACCAGGACGCCGCGGCCGGCTGAAGCCGGCCCAAACCGGCACGCGGAGCCCCGGACCGGCGAGTTCCGCGGCCCGAACCTCCGACGGTCATGGTCGAGCGCCGCGACGTCCGTCGGCTGAGACCCTGGTCCGGCCCGACCGGCTCACCCGGCGTGGTCTGGCTCCGAGCCCCCGACCACGCCGAAGGAGATGCCGGCGTCCATCAGCCGTCGCAGCAGCTGCTCACCCATGGCCGTGGCGGTGGTCACCTGCCCCGCGGTCGGCGGGTTCTCGTCGAAGGCCAGGCAGATGCCTGCCTCCGACAGCATCGTCGCGGTGTCGGTGTAGCCGGGGTCCCCGCCGGACACCCTGGTGTGCACCCTCCGCCCGTCTCCCTCGCCGATGAAGTCGACGGTGAACCACGAGCGGGCACGTCGAGACTCGGACGGCCCGTGGCCCCGGGGGATCCCCGCGCCGATCAGACGGCGGAGCGGCGGCACCCGCGCGGCGCCGATGAGCACCGCAGCACCGACGATCGCGCCGACCATCGACGCCCGATGCGCGAGGCCCGCGTAGTGCGAATAGGTGAAGTCGGGGCCGTAGTCGGGCCGCGCCGCGGCCGAGCGCGCGACGACCAGCGGGTCGACGGTCGGCATCGGCAGCAGCCACACGCCGAGGTCGGGGTCCCGATGGGGCGGGTCGGCCGTCGCTCGGACGCGGCGCCCGGCGGGACCCGGCTCGACCTCGCGGCGCTCATCCAGGGCCCGACGCCTCTGGCGGGGCCGGGAGAACTGGCCCAGCGCCGAGTGGAACGTGCCACCGGAAATCGTGAAGTTCCCGCGAACGACACCACGGACGGCCAGCGGCACGGCCTCGGGCAGGTGTCCGACGGTGAACAGCACCCCGAGGTCGTGGGGCATGGAATCGAACCCGCAACTGTGCACGATCCGGGCGCCGGTCCGCACCGCGGTGGCGTGGTGGGCCAGGTACATCCGGTCGATGAACTCCGGCTCCCCGCACAGGTCGAGGTAGTCGGTGCCCGCGGCGGCGCAGGCGGCGACGAGGGGCTCACCGTACTCGAGGTAGGGGCCGACTGTGGTGATCACGACACGCGCCCGCTCGGCGAGGTTGCGCAGTGCATCGCGATCGGCGGCGTCGGCGCGGATGAGCTCCGGCACCGGAGCCCCCGGGTTGGCCGCGACGATCCGGTCGCGCGTGCGGCGCAGCTTGTCCTCCCGGCGACCGGCCAGGGCCCATCGGGCCCCGACCGGCAGGCGGGCGCCCAGGCGGTCGGCGGTGAGGTTGCCCACGAACCCGGTGGCTCCGAAGAGCACCAGATCGAGGGGGCGGTCGCCCGGGGGCGTGGTCATCGCGCGGGCCGGGTCGCGAGGCGGGCCCGGTCATACGGCCTGCTCGGTTGATCGCCCATGGTTGATCATTCTGGCCCCTTCGGGCCCCCGGCGGAGGGAGCCCGGGCCCGCATGCGGTTCGCGCCGTCGGCCGCCCCCCGGGGCGCTGTCGCCGCTGCCGACCCGCGCGATTGGGGGGCCGGCAGGGTCTGGCCGACCAGGACGCGAGCACCTACCGTGATGCGGGCCACTCCTCGGATTCCGGGATGTCCGCGTCGTCGGCACCGGAGGAGGGAGCAGCGTTGACCATCGGGACACGGGCGGGCATCCCGCCGCACACCCAGCCGGCCCGCGGGCGGATCCGGATCGCGTTCTGGGCGGCGCCCCTGTCGCTGGTCGCGACGGTTCGCCGCGTCCGCCGGCCCCGTGCCACTGTTCAACAGCTACCGGGCCGAGCAGGGCTTCACCACGGCCGACATCTCGCTGGCCGTGGTGGTCCATTTCGTCGCCGCGATCTGGCTCGCGGGGTGCGCGGCGGCCATCGCCGCCAGCCCCGAGACCTCGGCCCGCACCGTCGGCGCCTGGCACTCGCTGCGCCCCCGGGTGCATCGGCCCGCGCGGTCGTTACGCCTGCTGCCGGTCGCGGCGGCGGTGCTCGTCAGCACGTGGGCGATGGGCGCGTTCTACCAGGCGTTCGTCCGACCCTGGTCGCCGACCAGGTGCCGAACACCTCACCGTTGGCGTTCGGGCTGGTGTTCGCCGGCTGCATGGCCCCGAGCGTGCTGGGCGCCCCGATCAGCGGCCGGTTCACCCGGGCGGGCGCCCAACGGCTCGGCCTGGTGACGTTCCTGGCCGGGGTCACCACCCTGCTGACGGGCATCGTCCTCGGGTCGCTGCCGGTCTTCCTCATGGGCAGCGTGTTCGCCTGGGGCGGGCAGGGCATCGCGATGAGCGGGGACGTCCGCGGGCTGCTGCACGGCAGCAACCCGGCCGACCGGGCTCCGATGTTCGCGGCGATCTTCCTCATCAGCCACTCGGGCGCACCATCCCAAGCCTCGTATCGGGTCAGCTGAGCCGGTTCCTCCCGCTCGCTCCCATCGCCGGAGGCTACGGGGTCCTGGCGCTGCTCGCCACCCTGGTCGTGCTCCCGCTCGCCCGGAACCCAGCATGAGGAGAGGTGACCTAGACTGGGACGCGAACAGCTTGCTGACAAGCCATAACGACTCGGCTGCTCGTGTCGGCCCGCACTGCGGCGTCCCGCGACAGCCCACGAAGGAGACACCGCATGCTGAAGCACCGCACACTCGGACAGCAGGGCCTCGAGGTCGCCGAACTCGGCCTCGGCACGATGGGCATGACCGCCTTCTACGGCAGCGGCGGCACCAGGGACGATCACTTGGGGGTGATCCGCCGGGCGCACGAGCTCGGCGTCACCCTGTTCGACACCGCGGAGCTGTACAACCGTGGCAACGGCTCGAACGAACTGCTGCTCGGCGAGGCCGTGAAGCCGTTCCGCGACGAGGTGGTCATCGCCACGAAGTTCGGCTTCAGCTACGACGACGCCGGCAACTCGATCGGCCCCGACAGCTCGCCGGCCCGGATCCGTCAGGTTGCCGAGCACAGCCTGCGTTACCTGCAGACCGACGTCATCGACGTCTTCTACCAGCACCTCCCCCGATCGG
>JAJXWF010000068.1 GCA_021781735.1 Actinomycetes bacterium | reverse complement strand
GTCGCGGGCCCACAGGGAGTATTCGTTCTGAACGGCGGCCACGGGCTGGACGGCATGTGCCCGGCGGATGGTTTCGGCGCCGGCTTCGGAGAGGCCGAAGCTGATTACCTTGCCCTCGTCGATGAGCTCCTTGACGGTGCCGGCGACGTCCTCGATGGGCACGTTCGGGTCGACGCGGTGCTGATAGAGCAGATCGATGTGGTCGGTGCGGAGGCGGCGCAGGGAGGCTTCGGTGGAGCTGCGGATGAGGTCCGGCCGGCTGCTGATCGACCTGGCCCGGGGGTCGTGGGGGTTGATGTCGAATCCGAACTTGGTGGCGATGACGACCCGATCGCGTAGGGGTTGTAGGGCCTCACCCACAAGGTCCTCGTTGGTGAAGGGTCCGTAGATCTGGGCGGTGTCGAAGAACGTGACCCCGAGGTCGAAGGCCTGGCGGGTGAAGGCGATCAGTTCGCTTCGTTCCGGTGAGGGACCGTAGTTGATGCTCATGCCCATGCAGCCGAGGCCGAGGGCCGACACCGTCAGTGGGCCGAGTTGTCGGGTCTTCATCATCGGTTCCTCCCTCAGATGTCCAGAACGCGGGTGGACAGGGCTCGCACCATGGTCGGGTCGCGGTGGTCGAAGAACTGGCTGGTGCCGGTGTCCAGGGTCGCGATGGACGCCATCTCGTCGGTGGTGAGCTCGAAGTCGAACACGTCGAGGTTCTCGGCCATCCGCTCCGGGCGGACGGTTTTCGGGATCACCACGACGCCGCGCTGCACGAGCCAGTGGAGCACCACCTGGCCGACCGACTTGCCGTGGGCGTCCGCGATGGCGGTGAGCGTGGGGTCGTGGAACAGGTTGTTGCGTCCCTCGGCGAAGGGTCCCCAGGACTCGATCTGCACGCCCTCGGCCGCCATCAACTCCTGGTCGGCGACCCGCTGATGGAACGGGTGGGTTTCGACCTGGTTCACGGCCGGGACGACGTCGTTGTGGATGATCAGGTCGACCAGCCGGTCGGGCGGGAAGTTGGACACGCCGATCGCCCGGGACAGCTTCTCACCGGCGATCTTCTCCATGTCGCGCCAGGCGCCGTACACGTCCCCGTAGGGCTGGTGGATCAGGTAGAGGTCCAGGTAGTCGAGACCCAGCCGGCTCAGTGACCGCTCGAACGCCGCGCGCGCCTTGCCCTCGGCGACGTCCTGGACCCACAACTTGGTCGTGATGAACAGTTCGTCGCGGGGGACGCCGCTGGCGGCGATCGCGCGTCCGACGGCAGCCTCGTTCAGGTAGGAGGCGGCGGTGTCGATCGAGCGGTAGCCGGCGGCGAGGGCGTCACTGACGGCCCGCTCGCACTCGGCGGGGTCGGGGATCTGGAAGACGCCGAAGCCGAGGATCGGCATCTCGACGCCGTTGTTCAGGGTAACGGTTCGCATGGGCTGTCCTTCCGGGGGTCCGCTTCAGCAGCAAGTCCACCGCCATCCGTGCGACTGGGGAAGGACCTGTCGTACCAGGCACTGCGATTACCTGTCCCGGCGCCTCAGTGCGGGGATGGCGTCGCGGAGTGGACCACCGTCGCGAGATCAGCGAGTTCCTGACCAGCCGCCGCGGGCGGGGGCGCCCGCAGGACTGCGGGCTGCCCGCTCTCGACGACCGCCGGCGGGTGCCCGGTCTGAAGCGGGAAGAAGTGGCGCTGCTCGCCGGCGTCAGCGTCGACTACCACGCCCGGCTCGAGCGGGGGCAACTGGGCGCTGTGTCAGCCTCGGTGCCGGATGCCCTGGGCGACGGGCTCAGGCTGGACGACGCCGAGCGGCAGCACCTGCGCGACGTCGCCGACGCCGCGGGAGCCCCGGAGCGCAAGCTCCGCAGCCGCACGCAACGTCCGACCGCTCTGCGTCCGGGCGTTCGGGCGCTCCTCGCCGGCTGCCGGGTGCCTTGGGAGTCCCGCCTGTGAGGTGCTCTCTCAGGCGTCCCAGCGACGCCCGGGTCTACCTGGCGTTGCCCGTGAGCGACATTCACGTCGAGGTCATAGAACTGCTCGCCGGCCGCCGTGGGAGTGAGCGGGTGGCACGCACGAAGCAGGAGTTCGACAGGGGGCGCGGGTCACGCGGAACCCGGGTCGGTTGTCGGCGGGGATGGACGTCGGGTCGGAAGCGGATCCGTGATTCGGGCGTCCGTGGGTCGGTGAGCGGCTAGCGTCGGCAGAGCTTGGCGTGGGCCTGTCGATCTGCTGCTCACGGTTGAACGGGTGGTTTTCTGGTGGTGGTTGGCTGCGGTTGGGCGTGGCGGTTCTGTGGTGGGGCCGGTCGCCGGAAGGAGGGCGTGTCATGGAGTACGCGCGTTTGGGTAGGACCGGGTTGCGGGTGAGCCGGGTCGGTTTGGGGTGCATGAGTTACGGCCGGGCCGAGTCGGGCATGCATCAGTGGACGCTGGACGAGGAGGCTGCGGCGCCGTTCTTCCGGCAGGCGGTCGAGTTGGGAGTGACGTTCTGGGATACCGCGAACGGCTATCAAGGTGGCACGTCGGAGGAGTTGGTGGGTCGGGCGATCAAGCGGTTCTCCCACCGCGAGGAGATCGTGGTCGCCACGAAGGTGTGGGGGCGGATGCACGGCGGCCCGGGCGGTGGTGGCCTGTCGCGGAAGGCGATCCTGGAGCAGGTCGATGCGCTCGTGCGTCGGTTGGGCACCGACTACATCGACGTTTACTACATCCATCGATTCGACGACCAGGTGCCGGTCGAGGAGACGATGGAGGCCCTGCACGACGTGGTGAAGGCGGGCAAGGCACGCTATCTGGGGGCGTCTTCGATGTGGGCATGGCAGTTCGGGAAGTTACAGGAGGCTGCCCGCAGTCATCGGTGGACGGCGTTCGCGGCGATGGAGGATCAGTACAACCTGCTCAAGCGTGAGGAGGAGCGCGACATGATCCCGATGTGTGTGGATCAGGGGGTCGGGCTGACTCCGTACTCGCCGTTGGCGAAGGGTCGGGCGGCGCGGCCGTGGGGTGAGCAGACGGCCCGGTCCGCCTCGGACAAGGTGGCGTCGGCGTTCGACCGGGATGTCGATGAGGCGGTGGTGAACGCGATCGAGACGGTCGCCTCGGGCCGGGGTGTGCCGATGGCCCGGGTGGCTTTGGCGTGGGTGTTGTCGAAGCCGGTGGTCGCCTGTCCGATCGTGGGGGCGACCAAGCCCCACCACTTGGCGGACGCCGTCGCGGCCCTCGAAGTGGAGCTCACCGCCGAGGAGATGGAGATCCTTGAGACTGCCTACCGCCCGCAGGACAACTACTGGTGGTGACTTGGCCAACTTCTGGCTGGGGTACTCCAGCAGGGACTCCCAGGCGTTCCCGCCGGCGGTGTTGACTGGGTGTTCCCGGACGGCGAAGGTCGCTGGCGGGTTCAGCAGCGCATCGATCAGCGACCGAAGGGAAGCCCATGCTCACCGCGGACCACGAGCCGCGCACCGCGGCCGAACTCGCCGAGGGCGTCGATCCGCTCGCCGTCGAAGGGCTCGTCGATGACACCGATCTGGCCTCCGAGGACGGGCTCCCGAACGCACCGCACTCCGCGATCGTCATCACCATCGCGTCGTTGGGGTTCTTCCTCATCACGTTGGACATCTCGATCGTCAACGTCGCCCTGCCGCGGATCCGGACCGAACTCGGCGGCGGCATCACTGGGCAGCAGTGGATCATCGACGGCTACACATTGCTGTTCGCCACACTGCTGCTGTTCGCCGGCAACCTGTCGGACCGGGTCGGCGCCAAGCGGGCGTTGGCGCTCGGCATCGGCATCTTCACGCTCACCTCGGCGGCCTGCGCCGTCGCCCCCAGCACCACGCTGTTGATCGTGGCGCGCTGCGCGCAGGGTGCCGCGGCGGCGATCATGCTTCCGGCGTCCATGGCACTGGTCCGCGAGGCCTACCCCGACCCGGAGCGCCGCGCCCGCGCTCTGGGCATCTGGGCGGTCGGCGGCGCGGTGGCCGGACTCGTCGGGCAGCCCCTGGGCGGGCTGCTCACGACCTTCAACTGGCGGTGGGTCTTCACGATCAACCTGCCGATCTGCATCGCCATGCTCGTATTCCTGGTGTGGCTCGCGACCTCGCCGAAGCGGCCGCAGCCGTTCGACTGGACGGGTCAAGTGCTGGCTATCGTCGGCCTGTCCGCGCTCGTCTACGGGCTTATCGACGGCGGCCACGCCGGGTTCGGTGCCACGGCCGTGGTGGTCTCGCTGGCCATCGCGGTTGCCTCGCTGGCCGGCTTCGTCTTCGCCCAGGCGCGGGTGGCGCACCCGATGATGCCGCTCGAGCTGTTCGGGGTCCACGGCTTCCGGATCGCGCTGCTTGTGGGGTTCGCGTTCATGGTCGGCAACTACGGCAACGTGTTCGTCACGACGCTCTACCTCCAGCAGCACCTCGGGTTGTCGCCGCTGCACGCGGGCCTGGTGTTCATCCCGTCGGCGTTCTTCGCGATCGCCGCCAACCTGGCCAGCGGGGTCGTCACCAACCGCTTCGGCGCACGTGTCCCGGTGGTCGCGGGTCTGCTGTCGATGGTGTTCGGGCTCACCGCGCAGCTGATCCTCGCGCCGCTGGGTCATCCGTGGCTGATCGCGGTCTGCATCATTCCGATCGGGGCGGGTGGAGCGCTCGCGATGCCATCGGTGACCAGCGTCGTTCTCGACGGCGTCCCCGCCCGTCAGGCGGGTACGGCCAGCGCTGTGTTCAACACCTTCCGCCAGGTGGGTGGCGCGGTGGCCATCGCCGTCTTCGGAGCACTGATCGCCGAGCCCGGAAGCGTCGACCGGGGCCTGCGGCTCAGCCTCGGCATCGCGGCCGCGCTGATCACGGTGGCCGCGCTGAACAGCCTGCGGATCCGGCCGCGCACACACGCTGCGGGGTAGGCAGTCGATCGCGGAGAAGATCGGTCGGCAGATGGGCGCAGTCCCAGGCAGGACGCTCATTCGACGTGCGCCGTTCGCCAGAACGGGGTGAGTATTCACGCGGCATCGACGGGCGATGGCTGGTCTTCGCTCGGCCTGTCGGATCGACGGCCCGCCCGTCGTGGTCGTGGTCTTCGTCGCTGCCAGTCCGAGTGATGGGTTCTCTCACCGTCCAGAAGCGAGCGGAGCCGGACGTCACTTACAGCATGGGGTGCGCGAGTACGCCTGGGCGAAGCGCCATCAGGGCCCGGCGGTTGTCCCTGCGGATTGTCCGTGCCGAAACGGAGCGCCACACAGGCCCGTGAATCAACTTGTCGGAGGCAGGGGACATTGCTGTCGGGGCGTCTGTGGGCTCGACGGCCCTCCGCCAACTCTGCCAGGAGCTTCGGGTCCTGTTCTTCCTCGATCATCGCCCCCAACATCGCCCGGGCCGTGTCGATGGTCGTCGGGACGGTGCTCACTTCGGCAATGCTGGTGGGGGGCGACGCCGGCGCTGGCGGTCCAACCATCGGGCGGGGGTGGCAGGGGTTCGGTGGCCACCGGCAACGACGTGTCGTATCCGCAGTACGGCAGCAGTCTCCCTTCCGCGCCGGCCTTCGGCATCGTGGGCGTCAACGGCGGTCTGGCGAACAACCTCAACCCGTGCTTCGGCACCTGGGCGTCGTATCCGAACTACTCGCAGAGCGAGCTCTACTGTGCCTTGGCGTCCGCGACCGGAAGCACGAGCCAGCCGAAGGCCTTGCTGTATGTGAACACCGGTGACCCGGGCAACGTCTACAGCGGGTCGCCGATCGCCGACTGGCCGACCTCGGGCAGCACGCCCTATGGGGCGTGCGTCACCACGACGGTTGTGCTGTCGAGCGGCAGCTACACGGTCGGGGAGAACTCGGACCCTTGCGCCTGGCAGTACGGGTACGACCGGGCCTGCCAGGACGTGACCTGGCTCGCTGAGGCGGCGTCCGCCCTCAACGCCCAGCAGTCTGCGCTCCCCGTATCGGGCTCGGCCTCGAGCTACCCCTGGTGGCTCGACGTCGAACCGGCAACAGCTGGCAGTCCGACACCACCATGAACGTCGCCGACCTGCAGGGCATGGTGGCCGCGCTCCGGGACGCCGGGGCCACCACCGTCGGCGCGCACTCGACGACGAGCCAGTGGGGCACGATCACTGGCGGCTCACAGGCGCGTTCCCTTGGATGGCTGCCCGACTGGATCCCGGGCGCCCGCACGTTGTCCGGCGCTGAATCCAACTGCTTGCAGGCGTCCTTCACCGGTAGCAAGGTGACCCTCACCCAGTGGGCGAGCCACCCGGACGGCGATTACAGCTGCTGAGCCACCACCCCGCCGGCGATGACACCCACGGCCGCGCCGGGCATCCGCAGCCCGTCGAGGAGCGTCAGCCCAGCAGTGAGAGGGCGATTGCCCGAGATATCCCCGTTGCGCGGTCGACGATCCTGTCGTAGTCGTGCTCACCGCCGCCGGTCCCGATGAGGTGGCCGCTTGTGACTCCGACTTGCAGGGGAACATGCCAAACGCCTTCGAGACAAGCCAGGTCCCGTTAACACTCCTGCATTTCTGAGAAAGGGGACGCGATATTCAAGGATCTGACACTGTCACCACGCAGAGCGCCTGAGCGCAAAGAAGTGGATGCGTGTGACCTCCCCCGGTCGGAGCGCACCATTTCAGCGCGAGATGGCCGACACCGAGGGCCCGCTAGCGTCCAGCAGACGACCGAGCCGGTGAAATCCCTAGTGAGAGCCATGGGACAATGTCAGCTGGGTCGGTCGCGTTTGTCCGGGGTTTTGTCCGTGGCTTCGAGGGGCGACGGTCGCGGGGCCTTCGGGGTGGACTGGGGGTGCGCGTGGAGGTCAGCCAGGGTCGGCGATTGTCACGAGCAGCAGGCCGGCTCCAATGGGTACGAGTACGGCTTCGACGTTGTTGGTTGAACGGACGAGCGCGCTGAACTCGGCGACCTCGCCGGCGTGTGAGATGCAGTTGTCGACCGCCAGGAGGCCGCCGGGACGCAGGACCCGCAGCAGTTCGGGCCAGTAGTCGACGTACGCGTTCCGGTCTGCGTCCAGAAACAGCAGGTCGACCGACCCTGAGGGGGTGTCGGTGAGGACCTGCTTGGCATCAGCGAGCACCAGGTCGACTGCGTCGGTCAGTCGGGCGGCCGCCAGGTTCTCCACGGCTTCGTGATGGCGGCCACCATCGTTGTCGACGGAGACCAGGCGCCCTCCAGCGTCCAAGGCATCAGCCAGCCAAATCGTCGAGTACCCGTTCGACGTTCCGACCTCGATTGCGGACGCGGGCTTCAGCGACGTACTCAGCAGGTGCAGGAGTTCGGCGGTGGACCGGTCGAGGTTGCGGTAACGATGACTCTGCTGCGACTCCTGGCTGTCGTGTGCCCTGCCCCGGGCGAGCAATTCCTCAGTCAGGGCCAAGCGTTCGGGGTCCATGGGTTCCACGATGTACTGGGGCCACCTAAACCGTCAATCCGTGGGGGCTCCCAGCCGATGGGTTACCGAGCCAGGGGACCCGTCGACCGGGTCCCGATGCTCGACGAGGCGTGGGACCCCTACCAGACCACCCTCGACCCCCAACCCGTCTCCTGACCGACGCCCCCCAGGACCGGAATTGACCAGAGAGCCTTCGGTCGGTCGGCCGGGGCTGCCCTCGGGCGTCTGTTAGGGTGAGCAACAATCGATTGGCACGTGCTAAGCCCTAGGAGAACGACGTGGCTCTGTTCCTTCCTTCCCCCCGTACCATCGATCAGGGGTCGGTCCCTGCGCTGCGGTGGGGGATCATCGGCACTGGCATCGCGGGGAACTTCGTCTCCGCGATGCATGCCTTCACCACGCAGCGCGCGGTCGCTGTCGCGGCGCGCGACGTTGGGAGGACGCAGGTGTTCGCCGCGACGCACGGGATCCCGGTCGTGCATGCCGACCCCGCGGCTCTGATCGCGAGTGCCGAGGTCGATGTGGTGTACATCGCGACCCCGCATCCGTCGCACCACGACCTGGCTCTCGAAGCGATCGCGGCCGGCAAGCATGTGCTGGTTGAGAAGCCGATCGCGATGTCTGCGGCTGAGGCCGACGCCATCACATCCGCCGGCCGCGCCGCGGGCGTGCTCGTCATGGAGGCGATGTGGACGCGCTATCTGCCCCAGTCCGACGTCATGCGACAGGTCTTGGCCGACGGCGTGCTGGGCGATGTCCACCTTGTCCGCGCGGACTTCGGGTTCTCGATGCCGTTCCTGCCCGAGCACCGAATGTGGAACGCCGAACTCGGCGGCGGTGCTTTGCTGGACGCCGGAGTCTATCCGATCTCGTTCATCTCGTCGGTGCTCGGACCGCCCACGTCGGTCGTTGCCCACGGGGCCATGACCTCTACCGGCGTCGACGCCCGCGCCAACCTGCTGCTGCCCAGCGCCAGCGGTGCGACCGGGATGGCGTCGACCTCGATGGTCACGTGCATGCCGGTCACCGCGGAGGTCTTGGGTACGGCCGGGCGCCTGAGCGTGCTCAGCCCGTTCTTCGGTCCCTCAGGCCTCACCCTCACCACCGGTTCGATCGGTTCGGAGGACAGCGTGACCTGGCGCGATGAGACGGTGACCCTGCACGACGGCATGCACTGGCAGGCGACGGCGCTGGCCGCCTACGTCGGCGAAGGTCGTCTGGAGTCGCCGGTCCACGGCCACGCCGAGATCGTGTCGGTGATGGCCACGATCGACGAGGCCCGACGCCAGGTCGCGGCCGACGCCGGGAGCTTCGCATGACGGCGCCGGCTGACCCCAGCCGGCCGGAGCCCTACTCCGTCGAGGAACTGGTGCGACAAGACTCCGCCATCGATTTCGACAGGTTCGGCCACGCCGAGGCCTGGCAGCTTGGGCAACGTATGGTGGCGATCGCGACGGAGAGGGGCCTCGGTATCACTGCCGCGATCTGGCTCGGAGAGCAGCGGGTCTTCCAGGTCGGCATGCCCGGCACCGCCGCCGACCACGACCACTGGATGGAGCGCAAGGCGGCACTGGTCCGACGGTACAACGCGAGCTCGTGGCTCACGACCCGGCGACTCCGTGCCCATGGTGTTCAGGAGGTGTCCATGCGGATCGGCCTCGATCCCCACGTCTATACCCTCAGCGGCGGAGCGGTACCGATCCGTGTGCACGGCTCCCTCGTCGGCGTGGCCGTGGCATCGGGTGTGAACGACCAGACCGAGCACGACATCGTGTTCTCGGCGCTCCTGGCCCAGCAGCGACGGGCCTGACCCAGACCCTGGAGAATTCAGGTCATGGACCCGCACGCGCCAGAGGACCGACCCGCCACGCGGATGCCGACCATGCGCGACGTCGCGCAGCGGGCCGGGGTGTCACGGCAGCTGGTTTCCCTCGTGCTGCGCGGCGGTCCGGGCCCCAGCCTGGAGTCGCGCAACAGAGTCCTGGCCGCGGCCGCGGAGCTGGGCTTCCGACCCAACGCGTCGGCCCGCCTGCTGCGCCAGAGCAGGACACGCCTCATCGGGATGATGTTCACCGCCCTGAACTCCTTCGAGGTGCGCGTTGCGGAGCGGCTGCTGGAGCGCGCCGCCGACATCGGGTTCGGGGTGGCGCTCGGGCCCATCACCGACCGGCGGACGACCGAGATCGTGATCCGGGAACTGCTCGAACAGCGGGTGGAGGCGCTGGCCTGCTTCAATCCCGACCCGGGCTCCCCGGCCTTGAGGCAGGCGCTCGGACTGATGCCGGTCGTCTGGCTGGGCGAGCGGAGCGCCGAGCCGCGCGCCGACGTCGTCCGCACCGATGACGACGCAGGGCTGGCCATCCTGGTGGACCATCTCGTGGCGCTCGGGCATCGTGACATCGCGTTCGCGGGTGGCCTCGGTGGGACGGTTGGACCCGACCGCGCCGCCACGTATCGCGCCGCCATGACCTCCCGCGGGCTCGCCGACCGGATCGACCAGGTGCTGGTCGGCTTCGGTGAGGAGGACGGAGCCACAGCAGCCCGCGTCCTGATGGCCCGCGTCCGGCTGCCCACAGCCGTGATCGGCTGCAGCGATCACTGCGGGGCAGGTCTGGTCGCCACGTTCGCCCGCGCAGGCATCTCCGTCCCCGGCACTGTCTCTGTGACCGGCTATGACGACAGCGACATCGCCACCCTCTCCTACAACGACCTCACCGCCATCCGCCAGGACGTCGACCTCACCGTCGACGCCACACTCGATGGCATCCAGCGTCGGCTGAGCAACCCGGCCTCAAGCCCACGCGAAGTCGCCACGCAAGCAACCCTCAGCATCCGCTCCAGCACTGCCCGGGCACGAACGAACGCGTGAGCTTCATCAGCGTGATGAGGGCGCACGCACGCTCATCGCCGACCCAGGATTCCCCCGGGTGATCTGCTCGTTGGTCTTCTGGCGGACCCGGCCGTCTAGAACCGCGGGATGCGGGTGACGTAGTGCTCATCCAGGGCAGCGATCTCGTCGGGGGTGAGGGTGATGTCGAGGGCGGCGACCGCGTCGGTGAGGTGGTGTGGCTTCGTGGGGCCGACGATGGGCGAACTGACCAGGGGGTTCTTGAGTACCCACGCCAACGCGATCTGGGCCATCGGCACTCCTCGAGCTATCGCGATCTTCTCAACGGCCCTGACGACGGCCTGATCGGCCTCCGGGAGGAGGGAGCGGCCGTTCGCGTCGACGGTGGGGCTGGCGGCCGAGCGGGTGGTTCCTTGCTGGCCCAGGGGGCGGGTCAGCACACCACCCGCGAGCGGCGACCAGGGGATCGCGCCGACGCCCTGGTGGGCGAGCAGTCCGAACATCTCGCGTTCGTTCTCGCGTTGCAGCAGGTTGCACTGGTCCTGCATGGAGATGAACCGGGTCCAGCCGTGCAGGTCAACCTGTTCCATCACCGCCTTGCGCGACAGGCCACTCCCGCCGGGTCCGGGGTGCATGGGTTGGTTGAGCTTGGTCGCCAGCACGATGTCGTCACGTGTGGCGTACTTCGTGATCGCCCGGCCGACGATCTATTCCGACGTGCCGTAGCTGTAGATGTTGGCGGTGGCCCACAAGGTGATCCCGAGTTCGACCGCTTGGCGGAAGATGGGCTCGGCCTGCTCATCGTTGAGCGTGGTCCACTTCAGACGTGAGCCGTCGCCGAAACTCATGCAGCCGAGCGTGATCCGGCTGACCTTCAATCCAGACGTCCCGAGTCGTTCGTACTCCATGGATGTCCCTTCCGGCGTGATGGTCTGATGACGACATCACTCGTTCTCGAAGACGCGCTTGGCAACGTTCATGGCGGACATGGCGCGTGGCCAGCCGGCGTAGAACGCCAGGTTGGTGATGAGCTCCTTGATCTCCTCCTGGGTGACTCCGTTGGCTTGGGCACGGGCGAGGTGCCCCACCATCTGTTCGGTGCTTCCGGTGGCCACCAGGGCGGCGACGGTGACCAGGCTGCGATCGCGCGGCGACAGCTCGGGTCGTTCCCAGATGTCGCCGAAGAGCACCTCCTCGGTGACCGAGACCAGCTTCGGTGCGAAGTCGGTCAGCGGGTGCTTGCGAGGGATGGGTTCGGACACGACGAGCTCCTCTGGTCACTGTGACCGGACCAGACTGTCATGCGCTCCGTCGGCTCATCCAGGTAATGACAGGGCCATGCATCGGCGCGGGCTGCGACCTAGCGTGGCGCCAGCACAGGTAGCGATGGAGCGAGGAAGAGGACACATGAACGAGCAGAGGACTGAACGGGTGGCCGTGGTGACCGGGGCGTCGTCGGGGATCGGAGCGGCGACGGCGCGCGCCTTGGCGCGTGACTCGTACAAGGTGGCGCTGTTGGCGCGACGTGTGGACCGGGTGCAGGCCCTGGCGGACGAGCTCGGCGACGGCGCGATCGCGATCGCGGCCGATGTCACCGATCGCGACTCGCTGGTCGCCGCGGCGGCGCGGGTGAAGGCGGAGCTGGGGACCACGGACGTGCTGGTCAACAACGCGGGGGTGATGCTGCTGGGCCCGTTCTCGTCGGAGCGGCGGGCGGACTACCGGCAGATGGTCGAGGTGAACCTGCTCGGTGCGATCACGGCCACGGAGGTGTTCCTGGACCAGTTGAAGGACGGTGGTGGCGACATCGTGAACATCTCCTCGGTTGCCGGGCGTACAGCCCGGCCCGGCAACGGGGTGTACGCGGCGACGAAGTGGGCTCTGGGTGGGTGGTCGGAGTCGCTGCGTCAGGAGTTCCTTCCCGACATCCGGGTGACCTTGATCGAGCCGGGGGCGGTGGCGACGGAACTGCCCAGCCACATCACCGACGAGGCGACCCGGGCGGGCGTGGAGCAGGCGTACAGCAGTGTGCAGGTGACCGCGGAGGACATCGCCGACGTGATCGCGTTCGCGGTCGGCCGGCCCAAGCACCTGACGATCAACGAGGTCCTGCTGCGGCCCGCGAACCAGGCCTGACCCAAGCTCGGCGAGGGGGTACGTTCACTGTCATGGCCATCAGCCGGGACGCGCACGACTTCCTGATGACCCGTCGTGCGCAGTTGAGTCCGGAGGAGGTGGGAATTCCCACATATGGGCGCAGGCGTCGCGTGGCCGGGTTGCGTCGCGATGAGGTCGCTCTGCTCGCGGGTATGAGCGTCGACTATTACACCCGGATCGAACGGGGATACGTCGCGGGCGTCTCCGAGACCGTGCTGGAGAGTATCGCGCGGGCGCTGCGGCTGTCGGAGCACGAGCACGCCCACCTGAACGACCTGGTACGGATCGCCAACGGCTCGACGGCGCGGTCTGCCTGTCCGATGCCCCGGCAGGTGCGGCCCTCCATCCAGCGGCTGCTCGACTCGATCACCGTACCCGCGTGGGCTCGTAACGGCCGAGCCGACTTTCTCGCGGGCAACGCGCTCGGGAGGGCGTTGTACGCGCCGCTGTTCATCGACCCGAGGCGCCCCGGCAACACGGCACGGTTCACGTTCCTCGATCCCCGGGCCTCGGAGTTCTATCCGGACTGGAGCGACATGGCCAGGGGCGTGGTCGCCACGCTGCGTGCCGAGTCGGCACGCAGCCCGTATGACAAGGGCCTGACCGACCTCATCGGCGAGTTGGCGACGCGCAGCGAGCTGTTCCGCCAGCTGTGGGCCTCGCACGAGGTGTTCACCCATCAGAACGGCGCCAAGCGGATCAACCACCCGCAGGTCGGTCTGCTCGAGCTCAGCTTCGAGGCGTTGGAACTCGCCTCCGATCCCGGAGTGCGGATCCTCGTGTACGACGCCGAACCCGGCTCAGCCACTGAGGAGCGACTCAGACTGCTCGGCAGCCTGCAGGCGCTCGACCAGGTCGTCGAGGTGGTCGAGCGCCGCCCACGGCCGGTGCCGTCGGATCGATGATGTCTGGCAGAACATGACGTCGCAGGTGCGGGTGAGCACCTGTGGGTCATGCGCCGGTGCGGGAGCTGACCTCTTCCCAGGCGTCGAGTTCCGCGCGGCGGGTGTCGAGTTCGGCGCGGAACATGCGGACGGTCGGCGCGCCGAGGACCAGGAGCGCGGGAGGGTTGTCGCTCTCGACTGCGGTGATCATGGCGTGCCGCCTTGGCCGGGTCGCCGCCGCGGGTGGGGTTCGACGTGTCGTTCTCCTTGCGGCGCTGGCCCGCGGTCTGGGCGTAGTCGTCGATCGGGACCGGGGACTGGTGCAGCGAACGGCCGCCGAAATCGGTGCGGAAGCCGCCCGGCTCGACGACGATGACGGAGATCCCCAACGGTGCGAGTTCCTTGCGGAGAGACCCTGACATGGCCTCGAGTGCGCCCTTGACGGCGGCGGCGTAGTAGCCGGAGCCGGGGGAGTGATCCGTGCCGCGATCGAGGAGATGTTGACGATCGTTCCGCTGCGGCGGGCTCTCATCGCGGGGAGGACGGCCTTGATGAGGTTGACCGGTCCGAAGAAGTTGGTGGCGAACAGGGCGTCGATGTCGTGTTGGGGCGCCTCCTCGACGGCCGAGCGGTAGCCGTATCCGGCGTTGTTGACGGGCACGTCGATCTGCCCGAACCGCTTGACGGCGGTCTCGACCGCACGGGAGATCTGGGTCGGGTCACCGACGTCCAGAGAAACACCCACAGCCTGCTCGGGATGGCGTCCCCGTGCTCGGCGGACAGCGATGGCCCAACAACCGTGCCGGTTACCCTCTGGCGGCGCATGGCCGCGCCTCGGAGGCCAACGCGTCCCCGCGGTTGCCGCTGTGGAACCTGTTCTTCCGAGCCCTCCGTTGCGGCGGTTCGGTCGGGGAGGACGTCGCATCGGGGCTGCCAGGCCGCAGCGACGGGAGGGGCGGGCTCCGACCCTCCCGGGCATCTTGGATCGCGGCTGAGGTCAGCGGGGCACCGCTGACCTCGCGATCGCACTGCCGCCTTGCCCCACCGGTGCCCAAGTCGGCCATCCGCTCGGCGTGTTCTGGGTGCCGGGAGGGCTCCAAGCAGGACTGCGAAGATACACGGAAGATACACAGCCCAGGCATGAGAAAACCCCCGCCCCCCAGTGGGGCGAGGGTTCCGATGGTGGGCCTAACTGGACTTGAACCAGAGGTATGCGTTGAACTAACCGGCCTTTCACAAGGAGATTAGCTGCCCTGTACCTAACTGTGTGGCCGTTCGTGCAACATGCGTGCGATATCGACTGTTGGAATTGCGTCTCACATCCCACGCCACAGCTGGGGTGCTGCCGCAGCCGCGAAGTTCGGGACGCCGCATCGGGACAGGTGCTCGAGCAGTGTCCTCGGCGTGGTGGCAGGACGTCTGGTTGCGGCCGCCTGGCGATGCAGCGTGGCGATGGTCAGGTCCGGGTCGAGGTCGAGTTGGTTGAGCAGAAAATCGTCGGGGTGCTGAACTTCGAGCCCCATCGGTTCGAGTAGTGCTGAGGGGAAGTCCCCCAGGTTCGCTGTGACGATCATGTCCGCCCGGCCCTGCAGTGCTGCGGCCACGACATGGCGGTCGTCGGGGTCCGGGAGTGAGATGCCGGCGACCAATTCCTCCCAGTCGGTGACGCAGGCGTCCTCGAACGAGGCTTGCATGGCGTCAGCGCGCGACCTTGCTTGCCCCGAGGCAAGCTCGGGGTGGATCATTCCGATCGCGTCGACCACCTCGTAGCACTCTTCGAGCAGGTGGTTGCGCAGCGTCTCGTGTGTCTGCTCGCGGTCCCACGGGCAGCCGTCCGGGCCGTACAGCCGCTCC
>JAJXWF010000067.1 GCA_021781735.1 Actinomycetes bacterium | reverse complement strand
TCGACGCGTCGGCGTCCACACTGAGGTAGGCGATGAGATTGGACCTGTCGCTCGGGGTGAACCCGGACGTGAGGCTGAACACCGGCTCGCTCTCACCCGGCCAGCGCACCGACAGGTAGTAGGGCGGCTGCACGTCGGACCCCGACTTGGTCGGATCGTCGGGCACCTGCCACAGGTCGGACTTCTGCAGCCATTGCACCGGGTCGGTGGCGTGGTAGCGGGCGAGGATCGAGCGCTGGACGGTGAACAGATCCTGCGGGTAACGCAGGTGACTCAGCAGATCGGCGGGGATGGACGCCTTCGGCTTGATGAGTCCGGGGAACGTCTTCTCCCACGTCTTGAGGATCGGGTCGGACTCGTCCCACGCGTAGAGCGTGACTGTCCCGTCGTAGGCGTCGACGGTCGCCTTGACCGAGTTGCGCACGTAGTTGACGGGTCGGTCGAACAGCACCGACCGCGCGCTGGTCGCGGAGTCGCTGGTGGCCGCCTGCCAGCCGACCTGCTGGGAGTCCGGGTAGTCGGCGGTCATCGTGTACTCGTCGATCACCCACACGACCCGCCCGTTGACCACCGTCGGGTACGGGTTGGAGTCGGGGACGAGCCACGGGGCCACCTGCTCGACCCGCTGCACGGGTTCGCGATCGGTGAGGATCCGCGAGTCGGCGTTGACCCGGTTGCTGAGCAACAGGTTGAGGTCGTTGAGGTGCACGGCGTACAGCAGGCGGGTGAACCAGTTGCCGATCGGCACGCCGCCGGTGCCCTGATAGGTGTAGAGGCTCGGCTGCCCGGTCGAGGTGAGCGCCGGGGTGTCGAGTTCCACCGGGGCCGTGCCTGAAGGGGCACCCACGACCACATAGTTCGATGACTGCTCGCCGAAGTAGATGCGGCTCTGCTGCTCGTCGAGCGCTCCCGTGGGGGGCAGACCGCCCTCGATCCACGCCGGCTCGTCGCCATTGCGCCTGTTCCCGTAGGCGGCCACCACCCCGTATCCGTGGGTGTAGACCGTGTGCACGTTGCTCCACGTCTTGTCGGGGATGGCGGCGGAGTTGATCTCGCGTGCCGCGACCACCGCATCGGTCGAGACACCGTCGATCATGTAGTGGTCGACGGAGAGCACCGACGGGAACGTGTAGTAGTTCTGCTTCTGCTGCAGCGCCTCGAAGGTGGGGGCGACGATCGAGGGATCCATCAGTCGGATCGACGGGAGCGCCTCGGCGTCCGCCTTGAGTTGCCCGGCGCTGACCGTCTGGGTGGCCGCATAGTTGGGCGTGGTCTGCACTGCTGAGACACCGTAGGCCGTTCGGGTCGCGGTGATGTGATTGGCGATGAACGGGGACTCCAGTTGCGGCTCGCTCGGGCGCACCTTGAACTGCTGGACGCTCGCCGGGTAGATGCCGAGCAGGATGATGCTGCTCACCAGCAGCAGAATGAGGGAGATCCACCCCATCGCCCAGCGGCGGGTCCACGCGTTGATGACGAACAGGCCTGCGCAGATGAACGCGATGAGCGCCACGGTGAGCTTGGCGCCGAAGCGCACATGCCGGTCGGTGTACGACACCCCGGTGAACAGCGAGTTGTTGCTCAGTTCGTAGCCGTAGCGACTCAGCAGGGCCGACAGTCCCAACGCGACCATGAACAGTGCGACGAGCGCGCTGAGGTGGGCGGACGCCGGCCCCGGCACCTGCACGACCCGATGCCGCGGCGTCAGGCTCTGGAACCCGCCGACCATGAGGTGGACCACGCCCGCCGCGATGATGCCTATGACCGCCATGGCGATCAGCTGGTCGACCAGGTAGAGCAGCCACGGGTAGGTGAACACGAAGAACGACGCGTCGAACCCGAAATAGGGGTCGCGGACGCCGAACGGCACCTGGTTACGCCACGCGAGGTAGGTCGACGCCTGCCCCGCGGCCGATGCGGCGCCCCACAGAGCCACGAAGCCGGCCGGCAGGCCGATCGCCAACCGCAGCCGCAGGTCCATCGCCGCGCGGTAACGCAGGAGCAGTGGGGAGGTGTCGGCGGGACGGAAGCGGGGCCGCAGGCGGTAGGCGAGGTACATCATGCCGGCGATCCACGCGAAGTCGAGCGAACCGAACACCAGCGCGAGCACCAGCCGGGTGACCCACAGGGTGGTGAACACCGACTGGTCGCCGACCGAGAGGAACCACAGATACTGGGTGCGGGCCCAGGCGAACACCTCGAAACCGATGATCAGCGCGACGAGGGGCACGAGGATCCGCACCCACAGGCGGGAGGTCCACCTGCGGGGGAACCTCAGGCCGATCAACGGGGCGTCCGCCCGGTCGCTCATGACCGGGGCCCGGACCGGGGGATGTCGGCCTGCAGGGTTCCGGCGAGGATCCGTGCCAGGGCCGGCACAAGATCGGGCCCTCCCAACAGTTCCTCGGGATGGGTGCGCAGACGCCCGACGCCATGGGCGCTGCCGTTGCGCAGGACGCCGACCACGACCCTCATGTCCTGCCGCTGCGGATGGGTCGCGACGAGTCGCGCGGCCTCGTCGGCCTCGCCTGGAAGTTCGCCCTCGAAGGTGGCGGGCAGGAAGCTGCGTTCGACACTCAGCGCGCAGCCCGCGACCGCCTCAGACCACTGGATCCGTTCGAGGGTGGTCTGCAGGTCCTCCCCCTCGCGGAAGTCCTCCTGCTCGATCGAGGACAACGCGTCGGGGGCGGTCACCGTGAGGTGTTCGGCCAGCGCCGGCTCCGCGGCCACCAACTCGTCGGTTCGCACCAGCGCGAACAACCGCGCGGGCTGGTCCCAGCCCAGTCTGCCCACATGGCGTTCGATCTCGGCGAGGGAGGCGATCAACGCGTCGTGGTCGGCGTCCGGCTCACTCGCAGGCGAGGGCGCCGGGGGATCGTCACTCAGCAATGCGGGACCTCCTTGGCGGTGTCGGCGGACTTGAGGGCGTTGAGGGCCGAGATCGCGTCGTCGAGCGTGTCGACCTTGACCAACTGGAGCGAGGTCTTGAGCCCCGCAACGTCGGGGCAGTTACCGGCGGGGACCAGGAACACGGTGGCGTGAGCGGCCGCGGCGCCCGCGATCTTCTCTCGGATCCCACCGATCGGGCTGACGGTGCCGTCGGCGCTGATCTCCCCGGTTCCGGCGATCGTTCGGTCGCCGGCGATGGCGGATTCGGTGATGAGGTCGTAGATCGCCAGCGAGAACATCAGTCCCGCGCTGGGACCGACGATGCTCGGGTCGATGCCGTAGGTGGCGTTGGCCTGCAGGTCGTAGCCGACGGCGATGCGGATCCCGACGCGCGGCGTCGGGTTGCCGTCGTTGGACGCGACGGTCGTGATGCTGACACCGACCGGTGCCCCGTTCCGCTTCACCGTCATCGTGACGGTGTCACCGATCTTGTGCGCATCGATCAGCTTGGTGACGTTGGCGATGGTCTGCACCGGAGTGCCATCGACCTTCTCGATGAGGTCGCCGGGCTGGAGCTTGCCGTTCGCCGGGCCGGACGTGACCACCGCCGCCACGACGGGCATCTCCTTGACCGGCTGCCCCGCCGCGCGCAGGGCAGCGACCAGCGCGGACTGCTGCGACGTGTCCATCATCGCGGCTTCCTGCGACTGCACCTGGTCGTTGCTGAGGCTCGGCGGGTAGACCACGTCGCGGGGCAGGACGTCGCGGCTGGGCAGGACGTAGGCGGCCAGCGCCTCGGGAAGGCTCAGGTAGGAATCGACGCGGGTGACCGAGACCGTGGTCATGAGCAGGGCACCGGTGGTCGGATACGTCTTCACCCCGTTGATCTGGATGTTCGGGTGACCGGCGGCGTCGTTGGCGAGCAGGTCCACCGTCTCACCGGGTGCCCAGGCGACGAACGGCACATGGAGCACCCCGAGGAGCACGGCGAGGATCACGAACGCCACCGCCGAGGTGAGCGCCGTCCAGCTCTGTCGGGTCATCCCGTGGTCCCCGGTCGCGCCGGGCCGACATCCTGCGGAATGCCCCCGGAGGCACGGCCCTGTTCGGTCATGGCCGAAACCATACAACGCGCACCGAAGCAGCCGTCGCCGGTCAGCCGGGCGGCAGATCCCCTGCAACCGATCCGGAACACTTCGGCGGGTGGGATGGGACAGCCTTGGATCGTTTGGGACACTGGAGGTATGAGCAATCCCTTCCTCCCCGGCGGCGACGGCGATAGCCCCGACGAGCAACTGGCGAACCTGCTGCGCCAGCTCGGCATCAACGTCGGACCCAACGGCGAGATCGACTTCGCCGCGCTCGTGCAGCAGATGCAGAGCCGGTTGTCGGCGATGGGCGGCGGCGAGTCCACCGGCGCCTCGGGAGTGAACTGGGATCGCACCCGCCAATTCGCCCGACAGGTGACCGCGACCCTGGGCCCCGACCCCACCCCGTCATCGGTCGACCAGCGTCGGGTGGCCGACGCGGGGCGCCTCGCCGACCTGTGGCTCGACAAGGCCAGCGCCGTACCCGGTCTGCCCACCCAACCGGTCGCGTGGAGTCGCGCCGAGTGGATCGAGAACACCATGGCCGCGTGGCAGCACATCACCGACCCGATCGCCGCGAGCATGGCCAAGGCGATGGGCGGGCTGCTGCAGCCCGGTTCCAGCGGATTGCCGCCCGAACTGGCCGGTCTCAGCTCGATGCTCAGCCCGATGCTCAACCAGATGGCCGGCTCCATGTACTCGATGCAGCTGGCCCAGGCGCTCGGGCAGCTGTCGACGCAGGTGCTCACCGGCACCGAGATCGGCCTGCAGTTGCTCGCCCAACCCCGGGTCGTGGTGCTGCCCGCCGCGGTCGCGGCGTTCGGTGAGGGCCTCGATCTCACGGCCGATGACGTCCTGCTGTATCTCACGCTGCGCGAGACCGCTCGCCAACGCCTGTTCGCCGAGTCGGGCTGGCTCGCCCCACAGTTGCTGGCGATGGTCGAGCACTATGCCCGGGAAATCCGCATCGACACGTCGGCACTCGAGGACGCCGTCGACATCGACGATCTCAGCGAGCTGACCCCCGACAAGCTGCTCGAAGTGTCCGAGAGGCTCAAGGGACGCCTGTTCGAACCGAGCCGCACCGCCGAGCAGGACGCGATCCTGGCCCGGCTCGAGACGCTGGTGGCCCTCATCGAGGGATGGGTCGACGAGGTCACCTCGCGGGCGGCCAGGGACTGGATGCCGGCCGAGCCGCAGCTGGCGGAGATGATCCGCCGGCGCCGCGGTGCGGGCGGCCCCGCCGAGACCGTGTTCCGCACCCTGGTCGGGCTCGAACTGCGCCCCCGTCGGGTGCGTGACGCAGCAGCCCTGTGGGCCGGACTCCGGGAGGCTCGCGGTATTGACGGCCGCGATGCCCTGTGGGCCCACCCCGATCTCGTTCCTGACGCTGTCGCCCTGGATGACCCCCAGGCGTTCATCCAGGGCGACAGCGGTTCGACCCCGCAGTTCGACGCCATCGACCTGGAGCTGCAGCAACTGCTCAATGGCTCCGACGGTGACGACCAACCCGACACCGATCAGCCACCGAAGGACTGATCGGCCGGAGCGCCGCTCAGCCGCCCTCTGACGACGCGCCGGGCCCGTCGATCGCGGCGTCCCACTCGGTGGCCCCGTCGGCGTCGTCGGGCCCGTCGATCGCGGCGTCCCCGTCGGCGTCGTCGGGAGGACCCGCCAGCCGCCCCCGGGCGGCGGCGTGGCCCGCGGACCAACCGCGAAGCCAGTTGCGGGCCAGTTCGTGGTCGGGATGCAGTCGTTCCAGAGAGCGGAAGCGAGCCGTGTGACCCGGCTCGAGCAGGTGCACGAGTTCGTGGAACACGACCGCCTCAACCACGTGCTGCGGCGCCCGCGCCAGGGTGTCGGAGATGCGGATGCGCCCGGTGTCGATGGTGCAGGACCCCCACCGGTGGGACATCGTCGAGACCCACCGGACGCCGGCGGGGCGCACCTCGCAGCCCGCTACCCGGTCGAGATGGGTGCGGGCGAGATGCACTGCCAGGGCCTGGAGCCAATCATCGCCGCGGGTGGGTGGTCTGCCGGCGGAGCGTGACACCTTCGACACGAGACCCTCGACGATGCGGCGCTCCTCCCCCGGGTCGAGACCGAGGGGCACCATCACGACGACCCGGTCGCCCTCCCAGCGGGCCTGGGCGGTGCGCCGGCGGCGAGCCGACCGCCTGACCTCGATGGCGGGAACATCTGACGGTGCGCGGGAATCCGCCAGGACGGCGTCCGTTCGGCGGGGTGGTCGGGACTCCATGACGCAAGACTGTCACGGGCCTCCGACAGTCGGCTCCGGCAACGCCGCGGGGCGGACGCTCGGCGTCCCGGCGCTCCCGGGACACGCGGCTGGCACCGGCGGGAGACCCCCGGAACAGGCACTTGACCTGAGGATTTGTTTGCCGATAGGTTCTCTTGCGAGGCCCCGGAAGGTCACCGCGTGCAGGGGAAGGCAAGCGGGCGACGCCGGGGCCTCTCCGTATGTCCACGGGCGCCTCAACCCGGCCCCGGGCAGGGGTGATCCATCCTCGCACCGGCATGTCTTTGTCGGTTGAGCCGGGATTATGCAACAGTGGACCCCCGTAGCGTGTCTGGGCATCCCAACCTCAGTCGTCCGCCCGGAACGACGCCCACAGCCAGGAGGAAAGTATGACCGACGAGACGTACAGCGGTGAGTTCTACTGCGTGAAGTGCAAGGCCAAGCGCGAGGCGAGCGGTCACGTGGTCGTCAACGACAAGGGAACCCGCATGGCCAAGGCCACGTGCCCCGAGTGTGGCACCAACCTCAACCGCATCCTCGGCAAGGTCAAGTGATCCGACGCCCGCGTCACCACGCGGGCGTACCTCAGGCGAGGGGTCACACCCCACGCACTCGTTGACGACGCGAGGCGGGACATCGGTCCCGCCTCGCGTTCGCATGTCCGGGTCGGCGGTTGCCTCGCCCGTTCCCGGCGCGGCGGACGGTGTTGTCCGCACCGCCACGGATGTTGTCCTGGCGTCGCCGGTGTTGTCACGGTGACGATCCACGGATTCGACCCGACCCGATGGGCCACGCGAGGGGGCAGGCTCGCGGCCATGACCAGTCCGGCATCCTCGCGGTCCCGCCGCACCCGCGGGTCGGCACCCCGCACCGGCGACGACGACCGCCCCGCGCCCACGCCCGGAGTCGACGTCATCCGCATCGGCACGCCCACCCCGCGCCTCCGGGTCCGGCGCGCCCCCCACCATTGGCTGCAGACCGACGTCGACGACGTCTCCGCCCCGGTTCCCGCCGACCGGCTCGAGCAGATCCTGCGCGAGTTGGTGCCGACCGGCGCATCCGGCATCGACGAAGTCCTCCTGCTCGGCGACGGCCCCACCGCCGAGGCGATCGGCTCGCTGCTGCTGCGGCTTTGCCCGAGCGAGCTCCTGCTGTGTCGTGACCCATCGCACCCCCGCGATCCCCCGGTCGATTGGCAGACGGCACTGATCGCCCGGCGCCCACCCGGGCGCCACCCTGCGCGATGGTCGCTCGCCCAACCCGACGACGCATGGAAGCCGGGTGGGCTCGTGGTCGTGGCGACCGACAGCGCCGAACCCGACCGGGTGCTGCTCCGCAGGCTGGTGCGCCGCGGGGCCGATCACGTGGTCGTGCGGATCCACCAGGGAATCGCGATGGTCGGACCGTGGGTACGGCCCCACACCACCCCGTGCCTCGAGTGTCACGATCACTGGCTGGCCGGCCACGACCGCGACTACGCCATGGTGCTCAACGATCTCGAGCAGCGTCGCGCCGTCGTCGACGACGCCTCGGTCACCTGGGCGGCGGCCGTCCTTGTGCGTCACCTGACCAGTCCGGACGCCGGGCGCGGGGCCCTGTCGGGTCTCATCGAGCTCGCCGACCCGCTGTTTCCCACCTTGCGGACGCTGCCGATCAACCGCCATCCCGGGTGCCGGTGCGCGCGGCCCTGACCCTGAGGGGTCGACCCGTCATGCGGCGACCTCGGCCGGGGTCTTCCGCGGACGGCCGCGTGGCCGCTTGCGCGGCACCACGACACCGCCGACGAACAGCTCCCCGCCCCAGACCCCGTGCGGTTCCGCCCGCCGCGTGGCTGCGGCCAGGCACATCTCCCGCACCGGGCACGCCCGGCACACGAGCTTCGCCTGCTCGACGCCCTCTGGGGTGTCGGCGAAGAAGAGGTCGGGGTCCTGCTCGGTGCAGGCCGCCCGATCGCTGATCGGCAGCCACACCTGGCGGAACAGGTCGACCAGCTCGCCCGCATGGTCGGGTTCGATCGCCGACCGGTGTTCTGTGAGGTTCGGCATCGGGTTCATGGTGTCTCCTGGGAACTCCGTGATGACACGGAATCGACAGGCCTGCCGGAGATCGCCCGGTGAAACCTGAGCGGCCGTGATTCCGTTCGATCGGAGTCACGGCCGGTGCGGCGTCGCTGCCTAACGCAGCCTGGCCTCGGCCCGGTGACCCTGATCAGTGATGGTGGACGTGGTGGCGTGGGACCGGGCCGCTGTCGAAGCACCCGTAGGGAGGCGGAACCTCGTGGCCCCACGCGTCCTGCCGGCGGCGGGCGCGGACCCGACCGCGTGCCGCGGTGTGCGGCAGCCCGTGGTGAATGTCGTTGTCAACATGTCGGCCTCCTCACCGCCTCGGCAGCCGGCCAGGGGCCGGCGCGCACCCGTGGAACGGTTGACCCGTTCACTCTATCGATCGGACAGTGGCCCGCAACAGGTTTATGACGTGGGTTTACGCATGGTCGCGCGGTGCCATTGTCATCGGCTCCGACCGGTGAGGATCTGAAGCACGTCGTCGGCGTACCGTTCGGCCTTGCGCCGGCCGACTCCGGGAATCGTGAGCAGATCTGCCCGGGTATCGGGGAGCGCCTCGGCGATCGCGGTGAGGGTGGCATCGGTGAACACGACGAACGCAGGCACGTGCTGCTCGTCGGCCGCGCGTTGGCGCCACGCCTTCAGCTCGGCCAGCAGCGCCTCGTCGTAGCTCGACGCGCACGTTTCGTGGCGGCCGAGCTTGCGGTCCGCCGCGCTGGCGAGCGGGGTACCGCAGACCCGGCACGGCGCGACGGCCCGCGACGGCAGAGGACCCCGGCCGCCGCCCGCGCCCCCGGTGCCGAGCGCCGCCGGAAGGCAGCCGTCGAGGAACCGGGACGCACGCCGCCCCCGTCCCCGATTGCCCGACCAGGAGATCCGTAACCGCGACCGAGCCCGGGTGACCGCGACGTGCAGCAGCCGACGTTCCTCGGCGATCTCGTCGGCCGTCGTGGCGAGCACGAACGGCACGGTGCCCTCGTGGACACCGGCCAGCGCGACGGCGTCCCATTCGAGTCCCTTGGCCGAGTGCATGGTCGCGAGCGTGACCCCGACTCCAGCCGGCTCATGCTCGATGCTCGCCCGGTGCTGCAGCACGGCGACCACCGATGCCAGATCGAGGTCGGGGTCGTCGTCACAGATGGTGCGCACCGCCTCGAGCAGCGCCGCGAGTGACTCCCACCGCTCCCGCTGCTGCCCCGAACCGCTGGGAGGCTCGGGGGTCCAGCCCGAGGACACCAGCACCGTGCGGATCGCGGCGACGACGTCCCCCTCGTCATCGCCGGCCGACATGCTCGGGTCGGGCGGCGGCCCACCAGCGGTCGCTTCGGTGGCCGTGCGCAGCGCGAGCATTGCCTGACGGATCTCGGGGCGCTCGTAGAACCGTTCGGAGCCCCGCACCTGGTAGGGGATGTCACGCTCCGCGAGTGCCGCCTCGAGGGCCGGCGACTGGGCCGTGATGCGGAACAGCACCGCCATGTCCCGCCAATCCGTGCCCTCGCGCTGCAGTGCGGCGAGCCAGTCGGCGATGCCCGCGGCCTCCTCGGACTCGTTGTCGGACGGGGCGAACTCGGGCGCGGGCCCGGGCGCGCGGAGGGCCTGCAGACGGACCCCGGCGTTGACCGGGGCCACCACCCGGTTTGCCAGCTGCAGGACCTCGGGAGTCGAGCGGTAGTTGCGGACCAGCCGGATCACCCGGGCGCCGGGATGGTCGGCCGCGAAGTTCAGCAGGTAGGCGGGGCGGGCTCCCGCGAACGCGTGGATCGACTGGTTGGGATCGCCCACCACGCACACGTCGTGGCGCTCCCCCAACCACAGCTCGAGCACCGTGTGCTGGAGCGGCGACACGTCCTGGAACTCGTCGACAAGGAAGTGGGCATAGGTGGCATGGACCTGCGCGGCGATATCGGGGTGCTGGGACATCAGCGCGGCGTTACAGAGCAGCACATCGTCGAAATCGATGAGCCCTCTGGCGGTCTTCAGCTGTTCGTAGGTGGCGAACACCCGCGCGACCACCTCGGGGTCGGCCTTGGTGAGCTCACGCCGGTGGGCCCGGGCGAGGGTGGGATAGTCGCCCACCGCAACGTTGGTGGCCTTGGCCCAGCTGATCTCTGCGGCGAGGTCGCGCACGAGGGCGGTGTCGGCGCCCAGCCGGTGCCGGTTGCCCGCCTCGGCCACCAGCCCGAACCGGGCCTCGGTGACGCGGGGCAGTTCGACCCCGTATGCGCGCGGCCAGAAATAGCGGTTCTGGCGCAGCGCGGCCGAGTGGAAGGTGCGCGCCTGAACGTGTGGCACACCCAGGGCCTGCAGCCGGGCGCGCAACTCTCCCGCCGCCCGGGTGGTGAAGGTGACCGCGAGCGTCCGCCGGGGATCGAGGACGCCGGTGAGCGCCGCGTACGCGATCCGATGGGTGAGGGCGCGGGTCTTGCCGGTGCCCGCGCCGGCGATGACGACAAGCGGACCGCCGGGCGAGGTGGCCACATCGCGCTGCTCGGGATCGAGCGCCTCGAGCACCTGCTGCGGATCGATCCGCATCGCCTCACCCCCTCACCGTGACGTGGCCCGGAGCGCGCCCGCGCGACGCCGTGAGCACCCGGCACGGCCCGACCCTAGAACCTCGGGCCGACACTGTCACGCCTGGCGGAGGAATCAGGCGGCGGGCGGGGCGTCGTCGGCGCCGGATCGCGGTGGGTGCCCCGGAACTGTCGGCGAGGTTGCGTAGGGTGAGCCCATCATGACGACCACCCCGATGCGCCCCGGCCGGGTGACCTGCTCCCGGCCGGCACCAATCGCGCCCGGCATCGAGGTGCGGGTTGCCGCGTCGTGGTCCGACCTGACCGACGACGTGGTCGCCGCCGTCGGGCGGGCCTGCCCGCCCGACCCGTTCACCTCGATCGAGGTGATCGTCCGCGGCGCGGCCGCCCGTCGGGCGTTGTCCCAGGTGATCGCCACCCGCACCGGCCCGGCGTCCGCCCCCCGCAACGGCATCTGCGCCGGCATCGAATTCCCCACGCTCGCCCAGGTCCACCGGCGGGTGCAGGGCGACCTGGGCGCCATCCCGCCCGATCGCGACCCGTGGCGCCGACGCCCGCTCACACTGACCGTGCTGGGGGTGTTGCGTGCGGCGGGCGACGAACCCTGGTACCAGCCGCTGGCGCACCACCTCTCACCCGGCGCCCCGACCGGCACCGGCGAGCGACGCCCCGGTCGGTGGCTGGCCACCTCCGACCGCATCGCCCGGCTGCTGCTCGGCTACGTGCGTGAGGCACCCGACATGCTGCGCGCCTGGTCCCGTGGCGACGATCGCGACCCGGCCGGTGTCGGCCTGCCCGCCGCCGCCCGATGGCAACCCGAGGTGTGGCGCGCCTGCCGCACGGCGCTGGCACCCGTCGACGATCCGGTGACACGGCACGACCTGCTGCTGGCCGATCCCACCCGGGCAGCGTTGACCGATGTCGGCCCCGCAGGGCTGCTGATCGCCGACCCCGGGCCGATGCCCGCCTTCGACCACGAATTCCTGGCCGCTCTCGCCCGGATCCACCCGGTCACCGTCTTCACCCTCACGCCCGCGGGCTCCGCGACACCATGGGGACGCCGACTCGGTGCGTCGGCCCGGGGTCAACAGACCCGCTTCGCCGAGGCCGGGGCGTTGGTGGTGCCCGTCGGCACGGTCCCGCCGTCGCGCCGGGTCGACACCGTGCTGCACCGGCTGCAGGCCGATCTCGTCGCGACCGACCACCCGAGCGTGGCCGGCGTCCCTCACGCACCCGACGGGTCGGTGCAGGTGCATGCCAGCCATGGACCCGACCGTCAGGTCGAGGTGCTGCGCGACGTCCTGTGCGGCCTGTTCGTCGAGCGCCCCGATCTCGAGCCGCGCGATGTGGTCGTCATCTGCCCACGCCTCGACGACTACGCGCCCCTGGTGCGCGCCGCATTCGGCGGTCCGGGTTCCGCGGGGGCGGCCGACGACGATCCCGTGGCCCGTGGCACGCGTCACCCGGGCACCCGGTTGCGGGTGCAGGTGGCGGCCACCGCGGTCGAGGAGCCGAATCCGGCGTTCCCGCTGCTGCGGCTGCTGCTGACACTTCCGGTGGCCCGCGCCGGCGCCGGCGACTTCGTCGACCTGTGCGCGTCGCCCCTGGTGGCCGCCCGGTTCGCGCTCGAACCCGACGACCTGCTCAGCCTGGCCCGACTGCTGGAGCAGGCCGGCACACGCTGGGGCGTCGACTCCGCCCACCGCGACCGGTTCGGGCTGCACGCGGTGCGCCAGTCCACCTGGCTCGCGGGGATCGACCGCATGCTCGTCGGGGTGGCTCTCGCCGACGAACCACCGGGGTGGCTCGACACGGTCGTCCCGGTGGCGCAGGTGAGTTCACGCCACCTGCCGGTGATCGGGGCCGCCGCCGAGATCCTGTCCCGGGTTCGCCTCCTCAACGCCCAGTGGGACACCCCTGCCCCCTTGCACGCGTGGTCCGACCGGCTCATCGGGGCACTCGACCTGCTCACCGCCGCCACCGACGGCGACTCGGCACGCATCCTCGCCCATGCCCGGGCCGAACTGGCCACGCTGGCCGAGCTCACGGGCGACTCCCACGTGCCGGTGAGCCGAGCAGACCTCACCGGTCACTTCGATCGGTTGGTGCACACCGGCTCGGGCCGGCCCAATCACGGCAACGGGTCGCTGCTGGTCACCCGCCCCGACGACCTCGACGACGTGGCCCACCGCGTGGTCGTCGTGCTCGGGCTCGACGATGCCACCGTGCCCCCGCCGATCCGCCACGACGGCGACAATCTCGTGCCCGACCGTTCGCTGCCGGTGTCGGGCCAGCGGGCATCGTCGCTGCGGTTCCTGCACGAAGCGGTGGCCGCCGCCATCGACACCCTGGTCGTCATCCACCAGGGACGCGATCCACGCAGCAATGAGACCGTGCCGGTCCCGCCGGTGCTCGCCGAACTCGTCGACGCCTGCGCCGGCATCGGCGGCATCACTCATCGCGACCACACCCTGCTGCCCGAGTCCGCGACGAACTTCGTCTCCACCGACGACGAGCCGCCGGTGAGTTTCGATCCGGTCGCCCTGAGGGGGGCACGCGCCCTCGACGGACGGCTGCGGGACGAGCGTGCCCCGACGCGGGCGCCGGGCGAGACCCCCGCGACTCCGCTCGTGGGCCCCGTGCCCATCGACGACCTGATCGCCTTCTTCCGCAACCCTGCCCGAGCACTGCTGAGACACCACCTCGGCGTCTCACTCGACAGCTTCACGCCCGAACTCGACGACAACCTGCCCGTCGAGGCCGACGGGCTCGTCCGGTGGCGTATCGGCAGTGCGCTGCTCGACGCCGAACTGCAGGGGCTCGACGTCGACCGGGCCGAGCACGCGCAGGCCATGTCGGGGATCCTGCCACCGCCCGGACTTGCCGGCGCCGTCATCAACGACGTTCGCGCCCGCGCCGACCGCGTGGCGGCCGCGGTGCGCGAGCGCATCTCGTCGTCCTCGGGTCAGCTGCTGGGCCCCCGCCCGCACCGCGTCCGGATCGACCTCGCCCCATCGGGCCCCGGCCCGCTGACCGGTGAGGTGATCACCCACGGCGACACCGTCGTCTCGTGGCGATACGGCGCGGTGCGGTGGCAGGAGCTGGTGCCGCTGTGGATCCGCCTGCTCGCCCTGCGGGCGGCGCCGGCCGCCACCGCCGCCACCCCGCCCGCTCCGCGGGCTCTCGCCATCGGCACCAACGGCATATTCCGACTCACCCCCCCCGACCCGGTCACCGCCCGCACGCTGTTGGCCGAGATGGCCGGAGTGCGCGGGCGAGGACTCAGCCACGTGCTCCCCCTGCCTGTCGAGATCGTCAACGCGCGCCGCCCCGTGGCGGCCCATTCGCCCGATACCCCGGATCGGCGGGCCGAGCAGGAATGGACCCGGCTCGCCGAACGCCCCGAATGGCAGATGACGCTCCCGCTGTCGTTCCGCGCCCTCATGGCGCTCCCCCCCGAAGCCGACGACCCCGGGCCGAGCCAGCCCTCCCGCGTCGACCAGCTGACCGGGTGGCTCACGGCACCGATCTTCGTCGCCCTCACCACGGAGCGGCTGCCGTGAGCGCGCCGATCAGCGTCCCCGAGCCCGCCATGAGCACGACGTCGGGGCCCGAACGGCTGCCCTTCGACATCACCGGCGACCTGCCCCAGGGCACCGTCGTCCTCGAGGCGAGCGCCGGCACCGGCAAGACCTACACCATCTCGGCGCTGGCGGCCCGCTACGTCGCCGAGGGCCGGCACCCGCTCGACGAAATCATGATGGTCACGTTCTCGAGGGCCGCCACCAGGGAACTCCGCTCCCGGGTGCTCACGCGGCTGCGCACCACCCGCGGCGCCCTGCAGCGCTGGCTCGACGACGCGACCGTGCCCACCGATCCGGTCGACGCGATGCTCACCCGGGGCACCCGCGACCAGGTGTCCGCACGCTCGGCGCGACTGGCGGGTGCCCTCGCCGACTCCGACGCGGCCACGATCACCACCACCCACGAGTTCTGCTCCCGCATGCTGTCCGAACTCGGGCTACTCGTCGATCACGACCACACCGCACGGTTCGTCGACGACCTCACAGACCTCGAGGATCAGGTGATCCGCGACTGCTACATCGCACAGTTCGCCGATGGCGCGCCGCGGTTCGCCGACGCCCGCCAACTCGCCTCGGTGTGCCTGCGCCGCGGCGACCTTCCACTTCTGCCCCCGGGTGATGACGCCGCGTCGGTCGGACGCCACCGCTTCGCCTCGCTCGTCCGCGACGAGTTCGACCGACGGAAGCGTCGACTGGGGATCTACGGCTTCGACGACATGGTGTCGCGCCTGCGG
>JAJXWF010000259.1 GCA_021781735.1 Actinomycetes bacterium | reverse complement strand
GGTTCTTCGGCAGCAAAGAGGAGCTGTTCACCGAGGTGGCGACCGCTCTGATCGTTCCCGAGCTCGCGCTCGCGGCGGTCGCCCGCGAGCATGCCGCCGGGCTGCTGCGACGCCTCCTCGCCGACCAGGTGCTGGGCGAACTCGCAGCGTCGTTCCGGTCCGAGACCCCCGAACTGGGCGCTGCGCTGGCCGCGAGTCAACTCGTCGGCCTGGCCGTCGCCCGCTGCGCGGTGTGCTTGCTTGCGCCGCCACCGAGGATCTGATCCCCTGGGTCGCCCCGGTCATTCAGTCCTACCTGACCGGCAATCGCATCTTCTGAAGGAGTGGGCCTGAACCCCTGCGCGCAGCCCACGTGCTGGTCACCGGAGCCTCGTCCGGCATCGGTCGCGCCACCGTCCTGCGCCTGGCTGCGAACGGCTACCACGTGTTCGGCGGCGTCCTGAAGTCCAGGGACGGAGCAGCCCGCGCCGAGGCGGCCGGCGACGTGACGCCGGTCATCCTGGACGTCACCGGCGCGCAGCAGATCGCCTCCGCCGTCGAGCTCATCGCCGGTCACCTCGGCGATGCCGGCCTCGCCGGGCTGGCGCACAACGCCGGAGTCGGGGTGTTCGGACCGCTCGAGCTGATCCCGATCGAGCAGTTCCGCCGGCAACTCGAGGTCAACGTCTCCGGCCGGATCGCGATCACCCAGGCGGCCCTGCCGCTCCTGCGGCGCGCGCATGGCCGGATCGCGATGATCGACTCGACCGGCACCCGGTTCACCCCGCCGTTCGTCGGGCCGCTGGCCGCTTCCAAGAGCACCCTCACCACGATGAGCGCCGCGCTCCGGCAGGAACTCGCGCCCTGGGACATCCGCGTGACGGTGGTCGAACCGGGCAGCATCCGCAGCGAGGCCGTGGACAAGCTCGACAGCGACGCCCGGGCGGTGATGAGCGAGGCGACCGCGGAGGGCCGGGCGCTGGACGAGAACGCCTTCCTCCACCTCGTCGGCTCCTTCGCCAGGCTGCACGAGGGGGGCAGTCCCCCAGGAAACGATCCACCAGACCGTCCGGTCCGTGAATGGTTCTGTTCCACATCACGTGGAACACCGGCGATTCTGGAACAGTCCCGGGGGTCCAGCCACCCTCGACGACACAGCAACGGCCTCATGACGAGCCCCCTCACCGATGAAGCCACCGCTCCCAACCGGAGAGCGGCATGAGGAACGCCCCACGCTCTGGGGCGAAGCTCATTGAGCGGGCTCCCCTGACCCGCAAGCACCCGACGCAGCTACCCACCGGGACTGTGTCGGAGTTCGAGTCGACCGACCGGCCGGCCGTGACGGCACCGCCACCGGCGTGGTGGAGTTGATCCAGCGGGCCTGTCCCTCCCGGCGCGCCCACACGCCCCGGGCGATAATCAAGACGCCCCGAGTTGCGCGATGGCGCACACTGGCTGGACGCCGCTGGTGGGCTGCGAAAGTGCCGGAGCATCGGCCGTCTTGTGGCAGCCCGTGCCGGAGGACGGCGGCTTTGGCGTACGAGAAGGAGGCAACGATGCACCTCTACTGGCAGGTCGGACACTGCGCTCACTGCGCGGCGCCCCTTGATCCCACTCACCCCCAGCTGTTCTGTGACGAGTTTTGCCAACAGACCGCTTCCAACGTCCGCTACTTCCGACGCTGCTATCGGGACGGGCGCGCAGGGGACCCAGAGATCCACGAGGCCCTACGCGTCCGGATGGCGCATTACCTTGCCGGCGGGTACGGCGCCCGCGCCCGTAGCCTGCCGGAGTCCGTCCGCCATGAGGTTCTCGCGGCCAACGGCGGCCGGTGCTGCATCTGCAATGAGGCGGCCGCCGAGGAGGTCGATCACATCGACGGCGACTCGAACGAGCGCGACAACCTGCAGGGCCTGTGCCGTGCGTGCCACCATGCCAAGACCGCCGAGCGGTTCGTTCCCATCACGGGGGACGACCAGGCCATCGCCCGGCGCGACCAGTTCCTCGCCTGGGTCTCGGCCGAACCGCCCGTCATGGCCGCGCACGACGAGACCGCATGGGACAAGAGTTCGCCCTCTCTGCGGGCGGCCACGAAGAAGTGGGCCCGCTCAGTGCTGAGCACCTCCCCTACCGGTGACGATTAGCCGCTGAGCCTCTGGAACGTTCTGGCCCCGAACCAGCTAGCCTGAGGCCGAATCCACGAGGAAAGCGGCTCTACGACATGACGACGCAGGTGACGGCTCCCACCCTCGATCTCGCGCCCGGATCCATCGTGGTAGTGCGCGACGAGGAGTGGCTGGTCACCCAGGTGCACCCCACCGGCGACGGCCAACTGATCGACGTGCAGGGGCTCAGCGACCTGGTGCGGGGCACGACGGCGTCGTTCTACGCGTCGCTCGACGAGATCCGGGTGCTCGACCCCCGGCAGGCGACGCTGCGGGCCGACGCGTCCCCCCGCTACCGCGACGCCCGGCTGTGGCTCGAGGCGACCGTCCGCAAGACGCCGCGCCCGCTCACTGACGACCAGCTGAGCGTGTCGCTCGACTCGCTGGCCGACCCGTTGGGCTACCAGCACACGGCGGTGCGCCGGGCGCTGAGCCCCGAGGTGATCCGGCCGCGCATCCTGCTCGCGGACGCCGTCGGGCTCGGCAAGACGATCGAGATCGGGATGATCCTGGCCGAGCTGATCCGCCGCGGCCGGGGCGAGCGGATCCTCATCGTCTGCCCGCGGCACGTGCTGGAGCAGATGCAGAACGAGATGTGGAGCCGGTTCGCGATCCCGTTCGTGCGGCTCGACTCGCTCGGCGTGCAGCGGGTGAAGCAGAAGCTGCCGGCCACCCGCAACCCGTTCACCTACTACAACCGGGTGATCGTCTCGATGGACACCCTCAAGCAGGACCGGTTCTCCTCCGACCTGCGCCACCACCGGTGGGACGCCGTGGTCATCGACGAGTCGCACAACGTCACCAACTCGGCCACCCAGAACAACCGGCTGGCGCGGATCCTCGCGCCGAACACCGACGCCCTGATCCTCGCCTCGGCCACCCCGCACAACGGCCGCCCGGAGTCGTTCGCCGAACTGGTGCGCCTGCTGGAGCCGACCGCGGTGACCCCCGAGGGCGAGGCGATCCCCGACGAGGTGCGACGACTCGTGCTGCGCCGGCACCGCAACTCCGACGAGGTGGCCCGCGAGGTGGGGGCCGACTGGGCCGAGCGCCGGCCGCCGCAGCACCGGCTGGTGCCGGCGTCCCCGGCCGAGGACGCCGTCGCC